>DBBA01000137.1 GCA_002291955.1 Rhodobacteraceae bacterium UBA996
GCCGAAGCCGCCACGGGCGCGACCGGACTGGCGCTTGTCCTTCTGGCCGTCGCGCACTGGCTCCTGCCGGGCGCCATCGTCTCGGGCGGCGTGGCCGGTCACAAGGCGGCCCTGACGGCGTTCCTCGTGATGTCGGGCCTCGTGCTCCTGCGCTACGCCGGGCACGGCTTCCAGACCGAGGTGCACCTGGACCGCCAGCGCGGCGAATTGCGCATCGTGGCCTGCAACCGGGCCGGTGCTGTCCGGCTTCTCGACAGTCTCGACTTCGCCGAGATCGCGGCCCTCGAGGTCGCCCGCAGCGGTGACGGCGCGACGCGGGGCCGGCTTCTGGTCCATCTCGTGCATGGCGACGCGCCGCTGACCCTCGTGTCGGGGCCGCTCACGCGCCTGTCTCCGGTCGCGGCCGCCCTGGCGCACGAGATCGAACAGTCGCTGCGGCATCTGCGCGGCCCGTCCGGCGATCTTGGCCGCGTGGCACCGGACGTCGTCTGACCCGGGGCCTGACCCGGGGCTTGATGCGGGGCCTGACCCGGGCGGCCGCAGCGGGCGCAGGCGCCGCACCGTCGGTCCCGGCTGTTCGGCGCCGAACAGAACCTGTTCTCCCATGCGGATTGGCGCACCGGTGCTGGCCTGCCATGTGCACAGGCACCAGACCCCCAACCGGAGCGTTCCGCCCATGATGCCGACCACCACCCGCCGCCTGATGCTGTCCGCCGCCGCCGCACTGGCGCTTGCCCTGCCGATGGCGCAGCCCGCCGCGGCCCAGGCCACCGCCTGGACGCTCGACCCCTCGCACAGCCAGATCGTGTTCTCCTACAACCACCTCGGCTATTCGACGAACTGGGGCATGTTCTCGGGCTTCGAGGGCGCGATCCAGTGGGACCAGGCCAACCCCGCCGCGTCGTCGGTCACGGTCTCGTTCCCCGTGCGCACCATGCTGACCGGCTGGGAAGCCCGCTTCCAGCACTTCATGTCGCCCGATTTCTTCGGCGCGGCGGATGACGAGATGGTGACCTTCACCTCGACCGCGATCGAGGTTACCGGCGACACCACCGCCCGCATCACCGGCGACCTGACGCTGAACGGCGTCACCAAGTCGGTCGTGCTGGACGCGGTCCTGAACCAGACCGGCGACCACCCGATGGAGGGCAAGCCCTGGGCCGGCTTCGGCGCCACCACCACGCTGGTGCGGTCGGACTTCGGCCTTGGTGCTTTTGCGCCCTTCGTCTCGGACGAGGTGCAGGTGCAGATCCAGATCGAGGCGTTCCAGGGCTGACCTGACCGCCACCGCAAGCGACAGGGCCGCCGGGAAACCGGCGGCCCTTGTCCTGTCCGCGGGTGGCCCGGGGTCAGTCCGCCACGCGCCGCGCGGTCAGCGTCACGTCCACGTCCACCGGAAAGCCCACCGTCGCCTCGTCGGGCATCTGCGTGCCGATGGCAAAGTCGCGCCGGTCCAGGAGCGTATCCCCCGTCATCCGCGCCACGTCGCCCTCGATGTCCAGCGCAAAGGACAGGCGCACGGGCACGGTCGCACCCTTCAGCGTCAGCGTGCCTTCGGCGACATACAGCCCGTCGGGGGCCCGCTGGATCGCGGCCTCGAACCGGGCGGCGGGGTGGGTCGCCGCATCGAAGAAGTCCGTCCCCAGCGCCTGCGCCGTCACCTGGCCCAGCGTCAGCGAGGCCACGTCGATCTCGACCGCCACGCGGCCGGGGTCCATCGCCGCCGGATCGGGGTCAAAGGCGATGTCGGCCGTCCAGCGCGCGAAACTGCCCGAGACTTCCTGCCCCAGCTGGCGCACGGTGATGCCGAGGGTGCCCTCCTCGACGGTCCAGTTCCCGGTGGTGGGAGCCGTCGCCGTCGCGGGGGCCGCCGCCGGGGACTCGGCCGCCGCCACCTGCGGGGCCGCGTCGTGGCCCGCGAACAGCCCCAGTCCCGCGCCGGTGCCTACCGACGCCACCCAGACCGCGACCGCCGCGGCAACCGGGGCCGCCGACCGCCGCGCCCCGGCCACGGGCACCGTGCCCGCGCGCCCCGTCACCATCCGCGCCAGCGTCGTGTCGCGGTCCCACAGGTGGTGCTTCAGCGCCCCGGCGATGTGCAGCAGCAGCGTGAAGAACAGGACGCGCTCGAAGATGATGTGCAGCGCCGCCGCCACGCGATAGACCTCGGTGCTTTCCGGCACGAAGGGCAGGTTCTGCGGGATGGGCAGCAGGATCGGCGCGAACCCCTCGCTCGCCGCATGCGACACCCAACCCGTCAGCGGCACCAGCACGAGCGACCCGTACAGCAGCCAGTGCGCCACCCGGGCGGCAAAGTCCTCCAGCCGCCGGTCGGGGTGCAAGGCCGCCGGACGGGGTTGCACGACCGCCCACAGGATGCGCAGGACCGCGACCGCGAACAGCACCACGCCCAGCGTCTTGTGGATGCTGAACAGCTGCGCCTTGGCCATCATCTCCTCGGACGTGGCAAACGGCATGCCGTTCGCCACCAGTCCGGTCGGGATCAGCGCCAGGATCAACAGGGCGGTCAGCCAGTGCAGGCCGCGGGCGACACTGCCATAGGTTTCGCGGGTATTGGTCAGCATGGGGTCGGGCTCCGCCTGTTCGTGCCCTGCCACCTAGCCCTCGCGCCGCGCCGCGCACAGGGCCATCGGCACACGGGGCCTCTTGCGAAATTGCACAGTCGCGGCGGCCACGCTAAGGGGTCCGCACGCAGGCACGGGGGGCAGGACATGCGCGCATTGGTGTTTCCGGGGCAGGGGGCGCAAACCATCGGCATGGGCCGCGCGCTCGCCGACGCCTATCCTGCCGCCCGCGCCGTGTTCGACGAGGTCGATGACGCGCTCTCCGAACCCCTCTCGCGCCTGATCTGGGAGGGGGAGGCCGAGACGCTGACCCTCACGCAGAACGCCCAGCCAGCGCTGATGGCGACCTCGCTCGCCGCACTTCGCGCCCTCGAATCGGCGGGCGACCCCTGGGCGGGCACCGCCTTCGTCGCGGGGCATTCCCTGGGCGAATACTCCGCCCTCGCCGCCGCGGGAGCGCTGTCCATCGCCGACTGCGCGCGCCTCCTGCGCCTGCGCGGCCAGGCGATGCAGGCCGCCGTCCCCGTGGGGCAGGGCGCGATGGCCGCCCTCCTCGGCCTTGGCTTCGACGCCGCCACCGCCGTCGCGGCCAAGGCCGCCCAGGGTCAGGTCTGCCAGGCCGCCAACGACAACGACCCCGCGCAGGTCGTGGTCTCGGGCCACCGCGCGGCCGTCGAACGCGCGGTGGACATCGCCAAGGCGAAGGGCGCGAAACGCGCGATCCTCTTGCCGGTGTCCGCCCCCTTCCACTGTGCGCTGATGCAGCCCGCCGCCGATGCCATGGCCACCGCGCTGGCCGCCGTCACCCTTCGCGCCCCCCGCGTGCCGGTGATCACCAACGTCACCGCGGCCCCCGAAGCCGACCCCGCGATGCTGCGCACGCTCCTCGTCACCCAGATCACCCATTCGGTCCGCTGGCGCGAAGGGGTCGCCGCCATGGCCGCATCCGGCGTGACCGAGGCGTGGGAGATCGGCGCGGGCAAGGCGCTGTCCGGCATGGTCCGCCGCATCGCCCCCGACATGGCCACCCGCGCCATCGGCACGCCCGAGGATGTGGCCGCCGCCTTCGCCTGAGGGGCACCCATGCAAGGACCCATGCAAGGACCCATGCATGGGGCACAGACCTGCGCTGCGCGGTCGCTTTGGACAGGTGGCCTCCGATGCGCTACATGTGCCCAAACGGCTTAGGCAAATCCCCATGTCCCCCCGCGATCTCACCATCCCCGAAGACCGACACCCCGAAAAGGCCCACCGCCCCGATCAGGCGCAGCCGAAGAAACCGGCGTGGATCCGGGTCAAGGCACCGATCTCGAAGGGCTATTTCGAGACGCGCGAGATCATCAAGGCCAACCGTCTGGTGACCGTGTGCGAGGAAGCGGGCTGCCCCAATGTCGGCGAATGCTGGGCGCAAGGCCACGCCACCATGATGATCATGGGCGAGATCTGCACCCGCGGCTGCACCTTCTGCAACGTCGCCACCGGCCGCCCGCAGGCGCTGGACGCCTTCGAACCGGGCCGCGTGGCTGATGCGGTCAAGAAACTCGGCCTGTCGCACGTCGTCGTCACCAGCGTGGACCGCGACGACCTGCCCGACGGCGGGGCGGAACACTTCGCCATGACGATCCGCGCCATCCGCCGCCATGCTCCCGGCACCACGATCGAGGTGCTGGTGCCCGACTTCCTCAAGTGCGGCCCCGAGGCGCTCGAAACCGTCGTTGACGCAAAGCCCGACGTCTTCAACCACAACCTCGAAACCGTCCCGGGCCTGTACCCCGAGGTGCGGCCCGGCGCGCGCTATTTCCACAGCCTGCGCCTTCTCCAGCGGGTCAAGGAACTGGACCCCGGCATGTTCACCAAGTCCGGCATCATGGTGGGCCTGGGCGAGGATCGGCAGGCCGTCCTGCAGGTGATGGACGACATGCGCGCGGCGGATGTGGATTTCCTGACCATCGGCCAGTACCTGCAGCCGACGCCCAAGCACCACCGCGTGGACCGCTTCGTCACGCCCGAGGAATTCGCGGCCTACGAAACGGCGGCCCGCGGCAAGGGCTTCCTGATGGTGTCCGCCACGCCCCTCACCCGCTCGTCCTACCACGCCGGCGAGGATTTCGCCCGGATGCGCGCCGCCCGCGACGCGAAGCTCGGCCGCGGCTGATCCGACAGCGCGCCTTCCCCCTTCATCCTTGCTCAAATACCTCGGGGGTGCGGGGGCAGAGCCCCCGCCCTGCCTCACGCCGCCTTCGGCCGCATCCACAGCCAGATCAGCGACCCGCCAGCCAGCACCAGGAACGGCGCCATGGCAAGGTTCACCGCCGTCCACCCCGCCAGCACGTCCCCGCCCGAACAGTTCATCAGCCCGCCCGAGGCAAGGGACGCCACGGTGACGCCGCCGAACACCAGCATGTCGTTCAGCCCCTGCACCGCGCCCCGCTCCTCGGGCGCGTGCGCGGCCGTCAGCATCGCCGTCGCCCCGATGAAGCCGAAGTTCCAGCCAAGGCCCAAGAGCACCAGCGACACGTAGAAGTGGCCCAGCTCCACCCCCGCCAGCGCCACCAGCCCGGCGAAGCCCAGGATCGCCAGCCCCGCCGCCACGATCCGGTCCACCCCGAACCGCGCGATCAGGTGTCCGGTGAAGAAGGATGGCGCGAACATCGCCAGCACATGGGCCGACACGATGTCGGCGGCGTTCCCGGTAGTGAAGCCGCAGCCCACCACCGCCAGCGGCGTGGAGGTCATCACCAGGTTCATCAGCGCGTAGCTGACCAGCCCGCAGATGATCGCGACCCGGATGCGCGGCACGCGCAGGAGCTCGGCCTTCGACCGCCCCTTGGGCGCGTCGGCGGCGGGCGGCGGCAGGCGGGGAATATCCAGAGCCGCGAACAACGACGACCCGAAGACGTTCAGCACCATCACCGCCAGGAACACGCCCAGGAACGGGATCACGAACGCATCCGCCGTCAGCTTCACGATCTGCGGTCCGATAATCGCCGACACGAGGCCCCCCGCCATCACATAGGAAATCGCCTTGGGCCGGAACGCCGGGCTCGCCGTGTCGGTCGCGGCGAAGCGGTAGAACCCCTGCGTGCCCATGTAGATGCCCATGAGCAACGCACCCGCGCAGAACACCGCGAAGCTGCCGACCCAAAGCCCGGCCGAGGCGACCGAGGCGCCCGCGGCCCCCAGCCACGCGCCCAGCACGAACCCCCTCCGCCGCCCGTTGCGCGCCATGAAGGCCGACATGGGCTGCGCGGTCAGCATCGACCCCAGCACCACCATGGAAATCGGCAGCGTGGCCAGACACGGGTTCGGCGCCAGCGACTGCCCGGCGAGGCCGCCCACGGTAAAGATCATCGGCATCTGCGCGCCCAGGATCGCCTGCGCGGCCACCAGCACCGCGACGTTGCGTTTCGCGCGAGTGTCGTCAGCGACGGGGTCGGTCAGGGACGCATGCGCCATGGTGAATGGCTAGACCCGCGGCACCGCGAAGGAAAGCCCCTCAGCCCACCCGGTCGATCAGGTGCGCGAACGACCCCGCCACACGGCCCGCCCGCAGCCCCATCGGGGGCAGGGCGGTGCCTTCCGCGTCCCGCGCAGCGAACAGCGGCGCGCCCCGCGCGTGCACCGTCGTGGCATAGTGGAACTCGTGCGCGGCCCACGTGCCGGGGAACGGCCCGTCCTGCGCGGTGACGGTGCGGTAGCCCAGATGCAGGCGCCGGTCGGCGAAACTGGTGGCAAGGTCCAGGAGCCCCGCCATCGGATGCGTGACGCCGTCCGCATCGGTCAGAGCCTTCCCCAGCACCATGTATCCACCACATTCCCCATATATCGCAGTCGATTGCGCGGCCTTCCTCAGGCTATCCATGAAACGCCCGGCCGCCGCGATCCCGCCCGCGTGCAGTTCGGGATACCCCCCCGGCAGGATCACCAGATCGGCGTCCGGCACCGCGTCATCGGCCAGGGGCGAGAACGGGACGACCTCGGCCCCCGCCGCGCGCCAGTCCGCCAGCAGGTGGGGATAGGCGAAGGCGAACGCCGCATCCCCCGCGACCGCGATCCGCTGCGCAGGCGGGTCGACGCGCGGGGCCACCGGGGGCAAAGGGGGCAGGGGTGCGGCGAGGGACCGCAGGGCGTCCAGGTCCACCCGCGCCGCCATCACCGCCGCGGCCGCATCCAGGAACACCTCCAGATCCGGCCGTTCCCCCGCCTGCACCAGCCCCAGATGCCGCGACGGGTGCGCCAGCCCCGTATCCCTCGGCACCGCGCCCAGCACCGGCACGCCCACCGGCGCCAGCGCCGCCCGCAGCATCGCCTCGTGCCGCGCGCTGCCCACCCGGTTCAGGATCACCCCCGCGACCCGCACGGCCGGGTCATGGCCCGCGAACCCCGCGACCAGCGGCGCCACCGACTGCGCCATCCGCGCCGCATCGACCACCAGCACGACCGGCAGGCCAAGCACCCGGGCAAGGTCCGCCGTCGCGCCGCGGCCCTGTGGTGGGGCGCCATCGAACAGGCCCATGGCCCCCTCGATCACCAGCAGACCCGTCCCCGCCGCCAGTGCGCGCAACCGGTCCGGCGCCATCGCCCAGGCATCCAGGTTCACGCAGGGAACGCCGCTTGCCGCCGCATGGAACCGCGGGTCGATGTAGTCGGGCCCCGACTTCGCGCCCCGCACGGGAACCCCCGCCCGCGCCAGCGCCCGCAGCACGCCCAGCGTGACCGTCGTCTTGCCGCTGCCCGAGGACGGCGCCGCGAGGATCAGGCCCGTCCCGCCCGGGATCACGCCGTCATCGCCCCGTCCTGCCGCCCCAGCGGATCAAGGCAACGCGGCACGGCGCCCGCCGCCATCGCCTGCCAGTCCAGCACCTGCCGCATCAGCACGGCCCTGCCCACCACCAGCACGGCAGGCGGCTGCATCCCGTGCGCGGCAAGGTCGTCCACCAGCCTCCCGAGCTTCGTCTCCAGCACCCGCTGGGTCGGCAGCGTCGCATCCGACACCACGCCCACGGGTTCGTCCGCCCCGCGCCCGGCTGCCATCAGCGCCCCGGCAATCTGCGCGGCATGCTTGATCCCCATGTAGATCACGATCACCGGAGAACTTCTTGAAATCGCGTGCCAATCGAGCGTGGACGGCGCCTCGCCCGTCTGGTCGTGCCCGGTGACGAAGGTCACCGACTGGTTGATGTCGCGGTGCGTGACCGGGATGCCCGCGTAAGCCAGCCCCCCGATCCCCGCCGACACGCCCGGCACGATGCGGATCGGCACGCCGTGGGCGACCAGCGTCTGCGCCTCCTCGCCGCCGCGCCCGAAAACGAACGGATCGCCGCCCTTCAGCCGCAACACCCGCCGCCCGGCCCGCGCCAGCTCCACCAGCCGGAGCGAGATATCCCGCTGCTTCGGCGACGGTTTCCCGCCGCGCTTGCCCGCATGGATCACCTCGACCCCCGGCCGCGCCCAGGCCAGGCACGCCTCATCGACCAGCGCGTCATGCACGATCACGTCGGCCTGCCGCAGGGCATTCAGCGCATGCAGCGTCAACAGCCCGGGGTCGCCCGGACCCGCTCCCACCAGCCACACCCAGCCCGGCCGCATCTCGGGCCAGTCATGGCCGGGCAGGGCGGTCGCGGGCAGCACGGGCAGGGCGTCGGCGTTCATATTTTCGTTATGCCGCCCCTTTGCGCCGCCCGGAAGGCCCCAAAGCGACACCGCAGGGCGCATTGCCGCCTCGCCTGCCGCCCCCTATCGTCGCACCCCATGCGCAAACCGACGGGCGAGCTTCGACGCGGCTGGACGACCGGCGCCTGTGCCACGGCGGCGGTGCAGGCCGCGCTGACCCGCCTCTGGGGCGGGGCGTTCACTGACACGGTCACCATCACCCTGCCAAAGGGCGAGACGCCGACCTTCCCCCTTGCCCACACCGCCGCAGGCGCCGGATGGGCCGAGGCCGGCATCACCAAGGACGCGGGCGACGACCCCGACGTGACGCACGGCGCCCTCATCATCGCGCGGGTGGACCCCGGCCCCCCGGGCACGGGCGTCACCTTCCGCGCGGGCGCAGGCGTCGGGACGGTGACGAAACCGGGCCTGCCGATCCCGCCCGGGGACCCCGCGATCAACCCCGTCCCCCGCGCCATGATGACCGCCGAAGTCACCGCCGCCGCGGCCCGCCACGGGCAGCCCCCAGACATCACAATCACCGTCCGCGTCCCGGGGGGCGAGGAGCTGGCCGCCCGCACCTGGAATCCGCGCCTCGGGATCATTGGCGGCATCTCGATCCTCGGCACCACCGGCGTCGTGCGGCCCTTCAGCTGCGCCGCCTGGATCGCGTCGATCCACCGCGGCATCGACGTGGCGCGTGCGGCCGGACTGACCCATGTGGCCGGCTGCACCGGCGCGACGTCCGAGGCGACCGTGCAGCGCCTGCACCGCCTGCCCGACCACGCCATGCTCGACATGGGCGATTTCGCGGGCGGGATGCTGAAATACCTGCGCACGCATCCGGTGCCGCGCCTGACCATCGGCGGCGGCATCGCCAAGATGGCGAAACTCGCGCAGGGGGCGGCCGACCTGCATTCCGCCCGGTCGCAGGCCGATTTCGCGCTGCTGGCCGACTGGGCCGGCGATCCCCGCGTGGCAGGCGCCAACACCGTGCTCGACGCCCATGCCCTGGCGGGCGCGCCCCTTGCCCAGGCCATCGCCACTCGGGCGCGGGACCAGGCCGTGGCGATGCTGGGGGGCACGGCCATCGCGGTCGATACGGTGGTGACCGACCGCGACGGCACGATCCTGGCCCAGGCCCGCGGCTGACCTGCCGCCCGCGCCGCGACACCTTGCACCGAATACCATCGCATACGGCGGGTTGACCCGGCCGCCGCAGGCAATACCCTGCGCAGGCGAGTCCCGGTTGCGCCAGCAACCCGGCGACGCTTCCACCCAAGGGGTCGTCGCACGCGCAAGGGACCGCAGGGAACCGGAGGGAACGCGTGCAGCCCCGCGTGCCGACACCGCGCCACCGCGGCGTCCCCGCCCCGTTCGGGCGGGACTGATCCATGCGCCTGCTCCTGCTCGCAGGCACGACCGAGGCGCGCCTGATCGCGGGAGCGCTGGCGGCCGCGCGCCTGCCCGCCATCGCGTCCCTTGCCGGGGCGACGCGCACGCCCGAACCCCTGGCGCTGCCCACCCGCATCGGCGGCTTCGGCGGGGCCGAGGGGTTCGAACGCTTCCTGCGCACCAACGCGATCTCGGCCGTGCTGGACGCGACCCACCCCTTCGCCGTGGCGATCAGCCTGCGCACCGCCGCGATCTGCCAGGCCCAGGGGGTGCCCTTCGTGCAGTTCCTGCGCCCGGCCTGGACCCCGGGCGACGGCGACGCCTGGACCTTCCTCAACACCGAAGCCGACGCCGCCCGCCACATCCCCGACACGGCCCGCATCCTGATGGCCACCGGGCGCCAGTCGCTCGACCGTTTCGCCGGGCTGTCCGGGCGGACCGTGTTCGTCCGCGTCGTCGATCCCCCGCGCGACCCGTTCCCCTGGCCCCATGGCCAGTGGCTGCCCGGACGCCCGCCCTTCACCCTGACCGAGGAATGCGACCTCCTCATGCGGCTGCGCATCGACTGGCTGGTGGTGCGCAACTCGGGCGGGTCGTCCAGCCGGATCAAGCTGGACGCGGCGCGCGACCTGGGCCTGCCGGTCGCCGTGCTGCGCCGCCCGCAACAGCCCGAGGGACCCAAGGTCAGTACCGTGTCCGCCGCGGTCGCCTGGGCGCGGGCGCACCTGTGACCGATCCCCGGCATCACCCGGTGGCGGGACGGATCATCGTCACGCCCGATTGCGTGAGCGAAGGGGCGGCCTGGCTGGCGGCGCGCGAACCCCGCTTCGCCCACGCGCTGGACCTGACCGGCCCGTTGCCCCTGCGCCGACGCGAGGACGGGTTCGGCGCGCTTGTCGATGCCATCGTCGGCCAGCAGGTCAGCGTGGCCTCGGCCGCGGCGATCCGGGGGAGGCTCGCCACAGCGGGGCTCGATGCGCCCGCGGCCATTCTGGCGGCCCCGGACGAGGACCTGCGCGCCTGCGGCCTGTCCCGGCAGAAGATGCGCTACCTGCGGGCGCTCTCGGCCGCCGGCGTGGACTTCGACGCCCTGCGCGCCCTGCCGCACGACGATGTCGCGGCGACCCTGACGGCCATCCCCGGCATCGGGAACTGGACGGCCGAGATGTACGCCATGTTCGCGCTCGGCCGCGCCGACGTGTTCGCGCCCGACGACCTGGCCCTGCAGGAATCCGCGCGCCTGCTGTTCGGCCTGCCCGACCGCCCGAAGCCCCGCGCCTTCGCTGCCATGGCCGAACCCTGGTCGCCGTGGCGGGCGGTTGCGGCGCGGCTCCTCTGGGCCTACTACCGCGTCGCCAAGGACCGGGAGGGCGTGCTGTGACCAACCTGAAATCCAGACGCGCCGGAGAGGCGCCGGGTCAGGCCCGGCGCGCCGTCGTCTTCCTGCACGGCTATGGTGCCGATGGCGCCGACCTTCTGGGTCTTGCCCAGCCGATGGCCCCCCACCTGCCCGCCTGCGCCTTCTACGCGCCGGATGCGCCGGAACCCTGCCGGGTGAACCCGATGGGCCGCCAGTGGTTCCCGATCCCCCGGATGGACGGCTCGACCGAGGCGCAGGCCGCGGTGTCGATGGCGGCCTCCGCCGTGCTGCTCAATGCCTTCCTCGACAAGGTGCTGGCCGACGAGGGGCTGGCGCCCGAGAACCTCGCCCTTCTCGGCTTCTCCCAGGGCACGATGATGAGCCTGCATGTCGCCCCCCGCCGGGCGGCGCCCCTTGGCGCCGTCGTGGGCTTTTCCGGCCGCCTGATCGCCCCCGAACGCCTGGCGTCCGAGACGCGGTCCACCCCGCCCGTCCTTCTGCTGCACGGCGACCGCGACGACATCGTGCCCCCGTCCTCGATGCCCGAGGCCGCCGACGCCCTGCAATCCGCGGGGTTCGAGACCTATACCCACGTCATGCCCGGCACCGCGCACGGAATCGCGCCCGACGGGCTGTCGCTGGCGCTGTCGTTCCTGCGGGAAAAGCTCGGCCGCGACTGACGGTTCACGGCCCCTTCACGCCGTTTCACGGGCGGATTCACGGGACCTTTCGCGGGGCTTTCGGGCCTTTCGCGCAACGGACGCGCAACCTTCCCTAACGTCAGGGCAGGCCGGACCAACCGGCCGCCCAGTCCGACAGGAGAAGTCCCATGAAACCGACCTCGAACCGCGCGATGCACAAGGCGCTGGCCAGCCGGCTGGCGTCGCGCGAGATCCCCGACGACGTGCTGAAGTCGCTCGCCGACCGGCTGACCATCGACGACCTGACCATCGGTGGCATCGACTTCTGCCCCTATGGCATCTGCATCGACTACTTCAGCGAGAAGCCGGTGGAACTGGCGACCTTCAAGCCGCTCGGCAAGTACCGCGAACTGCGCCTGTTCCCCTGGGGCATCCTCGATGATGAACTCTGGCGCGTCCGGCTCGAGGTGCACGTGCCCGAGCTGCAGACCGTGCGCGTGCGGTGATGGACGGCGCCCCGCACCCCCTGGGCGCCGGGCAGACGGGTGTGCAGCCGACCGTGCGGGCGGGGTTCCTCCCCGGCCGCACCGTCCACCTGCACCCGCTCGCCCGCTGCAACCTGGCCTGCAAGCACTGCTATTCCTCGTCCGGACCCCAGGCCTCCGCGATGCTCGACCCCGATCTCCTCGTGCGCCTGATGCCGCACCTCGCCGATGAAGGCTACGAGACGCTCAGCCTGTCGGGCGGCGAGCCGCTGCTCTACCCCGAACTTCCCCGCGTGGCCGAGGCCGCCCGGGCAGCCGGGATGCGCACCATCGCCATCACCAACGGCTTCCGCGTCGCCCCGCGCTTCCAGCACCTGATCGACGCGCTGGACGGGCTTGCCGTCAGCTTCGACGGCCTGCGCGGCGTGCATGACCGGGTCCGCGGCACCCCCCGCGCCTTCGAGATGGGCGTGGCCGCGCTGCGCCACCTGCAGTCCCTCGGCCGCCCCGCGGCCGTCGCCTATACCGTCAGCCGCGAAAGCCTGCCCGACCTGCCGGCCTTCCTGGAAATGGTCGCGCCCCTTGGCGTGCGCGGGGTGCAGCTGCGCCCCCTCGTGATGACCGGCCGCGCGACCGAGGAGTATACCGGCCCCGCGCTCGGCCCCGCCGACATGATCCGCCTGTGGCTGACCGCCAGCGCGCTGCAGATGGCCTGGGATGGCGAGATGGCGATCCATTGCGACGCCGCACCGGCGGAAGCCGTGCGCGCCGACCGCATGGCCTGGCGCGCGGCGCTGACCGGCACCGGCACGGTCCTGTCGGACGAGATCAACCCGCTGGTCATCACCCCCGACGGCCGCCTGCGCCCCTATACCTTCGACTTCCCCGCGCGCCATGACCTCGGGTCGGTCGAGACGTTCATGGTCTCGCCCGTGCAGGCCCGGCGGCGGATGGCAGGGCTGCGGCCCCATCTCGCCCATGCCTTCGAGGATCTCGCCGACGAGACCGGCGTGATCGACTGGTTCGCCTGGGTCACGGCGCGGGCGCAGGGCCGCGCGGGCCCGGGTGTGCAGCGCGGGATACCGGCCCGGGTGTAGGGGGCGGAATGTCGCGCCGTCCGGGTACGTGGACGGCGGACGGTGCCGGGTGGACCCTTTCCCCAGGGGGGCCGCCCGGCGCGCGTAGCGAGTGGACGCGGCGCCGGACCGACCCTCTCCCCAGGGGCGCGGGTCCGGCGCCCGGACCCTGCGGTCCGGCCGGACGGGTCCCCGCGCGGACGCCCCTTCCGGATGCCCCTCCCGGATGCCCCTCAGGACGGGTCCCGGGCAGCGCCCTCAGGGTGACCGCAGGGCGCCTGTCATGCTCCTGACACCGTTCTGCGCTACCTCGCCTGCGACAACCCTGCACATCGTGGGGCTTGTCAGGCGGAAAACGCCACATATAGTCAAATGTGCTGGGGCGGGTGCTCCCGCTTCGGTGCCACGGCTGGGCAAGCGAAGCAGGGACGGAGTCGCAGATGGACGGGGATTTCCGAAGTTCGTTCGTGCGCGATCCGGTCGCGCTGAAACACTACCCCGCGCTTGTCCTCAATGCCGATTACCGACCCCTGTCCTATTATCCCCTGTCGCTCTGGCCCTGGCAGGAAGCCATCAAGGCGGTGTTCCTCGACCGCGTCGACATCGTCGCCGAATACGACACCGCGGTGCACAGCCCGACCACCTCCATCCGCATCCCGTCCGTCGTGGTCCTGCGCGACTACGTCAAGCCGCAGAAATCCGTCGCCTTCACCCGCTTCAACCTGTTCCTGCGGGACGAGTTCTGCTGCCAGTACTGCGGCGCCAAGGGCGACCTGACCTTTGACCACGTCATCCCCCGCTCGCGCGGCGGCATCACCAGCTGGGAAAACGTCGTCGCCGCCTGCGGGCGCTGCAACCTCGCCAAGGGCTCGAAAAGCCTGCGCCAGGCGGGGATGACCCTGCGCAAGCCCCCCCGCCGCCCCGGCCCCGAGGAGATGATGAACCTCGGCCGCAAGTTCCCGCCGAACCACCTGCACGACACCTGGGTGGATTTTCTCTACTGGGACGCCGAACTCGAGGCGTGATTGGTGCTGCATCGCAGCAACGCGGTGCTCCGTGCTGGCCTGATCCGGCTTTCGGGTGCTAGACAGATCCGGGCAGGGTGTCTATCTGGGCGCTGTTTGCGCTAACGGCGCTCCCCGGCAAGGCAGGTGTCCCGATGGTCTCGCGCGTCATCCCGGTGGACGACTTCGATCTGGTGATCTTCGGCGGCACGGGCGATCTTGCCCGGCGCAAGATCCTGCCTGCGCTCTACCTGCGCTTCGTGGCGGGCCAGATGCCCGGGTCGGCCCGCGTGATCGGCGCCGCGCGGGGCGAGATGGACGCGGCCGCCTACCGCGACTTCGTCACCGCCGCCCTGACCGAATTCGTCCCCGCCACCCGCCGCTCGCCCGACAGCGTCGCGGCCTTTGCTGCCCAGTGCGGCTATGTCCGCATCGACGCGACGGGCGAGGCCGGGTGGCCCGAGCTTGCCGCCACCCTGCGCGACGGGGTCATCCGCGCCTTCTACTTCTCGGTCGCGCCCGCGCTGTTCGGCGCCTTGGCCGAACGCCTGCACGCCCACCGCTGCGCAGGCGCGGGCTGCCGGATCGTGGTGGAAAAGCCCTTCGGCAAGGACCTCGCCTCCGCCCGCGCGCTGAACGCGACGCTCGCCGAGCATTTCACCGAAGACCAGATCTACCGGATCGACCACTATCTGGGCAAGGAGACCGTCCAGAACCTGATGGCCGTGCGCTTCGGCAACATCCTGTTCGAACCGCTCTGGAACGCGCAGTTCGTCGATCACATCCAGATCACGGTCGCCGAGACCGTGGGCGTCGGCGGTCGCGGCGCCTATTACGACAAGTCGGGCGCCATGCGCGACATGGTCCAGAACCACCTGATGCAGCTTCTGTGCCTGACCGCGATGGAACCGCCCAGCCACTTCGACCCCGGCGCCGTGCGGGACGAGAAGCTCAAGGTCATCCGCGCCCTGCAACCCGTGGCCCCCGCCGACATCGTCCGCGGCCAGTACGCCGCCCAGGACGGCGACCCGGGCTACCGGAGCGACGCCGAGAACCCCGACAGCCGCACCGAATGCTACATCGCCATGAAGGTGCAGGTCGCGAACTGGCGCTGGAACGGCACGCCCTTCTACCTGCGCACCGGCAAGAAGCTGCGCGCGCGCATGTCCGAGATCGTCGTGCGCTTCAAGGAACCGCCGCATTCCATCTTCGACGCCGACGCCGGATCGCGCGCCAACGAACTGTCCATCCGCCTGCAACCGAACGAAGGCATGGACCTGCGCGTGACGATCAAGGAACCGGGCCCCGGCGGCATGCGCCTGGTCGATGTCCCCCTCGACATGACCTTTGCCGATGCGCTGGGCGCCCAGGCCGCCGACGCGCCCGATGCCTATGAACGCCTCATCATGGACGTGATCCGCGGCAACCAGACCCTCTTCATGCGCGGCGACGAGGTCGAGGCCGCCTGGGCCTGGACCGACCCGATCATCGCCGGCTGGGAAGCCCGCGGCGACCGTCCCCACCCCTACGACCCCGGCTCGACCGGCCCCGAGGAGGCGCAGATGCTGATGCACCGCGACCGGCGCCGCTGGCGGGACATCCGCCCATGAACCTGCAGGAATACCCCGACCGCGACCTGATGATGATGGCGCTGGCCGATGCGCTGGCGTCCGAACTGCGGTCCTGCGTCGCCCACCACGACTTCGCGTCCTTCGCCGTGCCCGGCGGCACCACGCCGGGGCCGGTCTTCGACACGCTCTCGGCCGTGGACATCGACTGGACCCGCGTCCACGTCATGCTGACCGACGAACGCTGGGTGCCCGAGGACAGCCCCCGGTCGAACACCAAACTCGTCCGCGACCGCCTGCTGACGGGCCACGCCGCGGCCGCCGAATACGTCCCCCTCTACACCGGCGACCCGACGCCCGAGGATGCGATCCCCACCCTCACCCCCCGGCTGGACGCCGAACTGCCGCTCTCGCTCCTCCTCCTTGGGATGGGCGCCGACATGCACATCGCGTCCCTTTTTCCGGGCGCTGATGGTCTCGCCGCCGCCCTGGCCGACGATGCTCCGCCCGCCCTGCCGATCCGGGCCGATGCCGCGGGCGAGCCGCGCATCACCCTGACCGCGCCCGTGCTGCGCGGCGCCATGTCCACCCACATCGTCATCACCGGCGCCCAGAAGCGCGAGGTGCTGGACCAGGCCCGCCGCCTGCGCGATCCCCTGCTGGCCCCGGTCATGCTGGTCCTCAACACCGCCACGGTCCACTGGGCCGAGTAGGAGACATCCGATGCTCTGGGACGCGCTCAACGCCCACCACGCCGCGGTCCGGGACCGCCACATCCTGTCGCTGTTCGACACCGATCCCGCCCGCGCCGACGGCTTCTCGATCCGCGCGGACGGGCTGATCTTCGACTGGTCCAAGACCAACATCGACGCGACCGGCCGCGCCCTGCTGACGGGTCTCCTCGACGCCACGGGCGTGGCCGCCAAGCGCGACGCGATGTTCGCAGGCGCGAAGATCAACGACACCGAAGGCCGCGCCGTCCTGCACACCGCGCTCCGCAACCTGTCCGGCACGCCCGTCATGGTGGACGGGCAGGACGTCATGCCCGGCGTCCTCGCCACCCTCGCCCGGATGGACGCCTTCGCCACTGCCATCCGCGCAGGCCAGATCACCACCCCGGGCGGCGCCCGCTTCACCGATGTGGTCAACATCGGCATCGGCGGCTCCGACCTTGGCCCCGCGATGGCCGCCATCGCGCTCGCCCCCTACGCCGACGGTCCGCGCACGCATTTCGTGTCGAACGTGGACGGCGCCCACATCGCCGACACGCTGCGCGGCCTCGACCCCCGCACCACGCTCGTCATCGTCGCGTCGAAAACCTTCACGACGATCGAGACGATGACGAACGCCGCCACCGCCCGCGCCTGGCTTCAGGCCGCGGTCGGTGATGCCGCGGGCGGCCACTTCGCGGCCCTCTCCACCGACCTCGCCCGCACCGCGGCCTTCGGCATCGCCCCGGACCGGGTCTTCGGGTTCGACGATTGGGTCGGCGGGCGCTATTCGATGTGGGGGCCCATCGGACTGTCCCTGATGCTCGCCATCGGGGCGGACAACTTCCGCGCCTTCCTGTCCGGCGCGCAGGCGATGGACATGCACTTCCGCAGCGCCCCCTGGGAACGGAACCTGCCCGCCATGCTCGCGCTGGTGGGCATCTGGCACGCGCAGGTCTGCGGCCACGCCACCCGCGCTGTGCTACCCTACGAACAGCGCCTTGCCCGCCTTCCCGCATACCTCCAGCAACTGGAGATGGAGAGTAACGGCAAGCGCGTGGCCATGGACGGGTCGGATCTGACGGTGCATTCCGGCCCCGTGGTCTGGGGCGAACCCGGCACCAACGGCCAGCACGCCTTCTACCAGCTCATCCACCAGGGCACCCGGGTGATCCCCTGCGAGTTCATGGTCGCCCGTGCGGGGCACGAGGATCACCTTGCCCACCAGCACCGCCTGCTCGTCGCCAACTGCCTCGCTCAGTCCGAAGCGCTCCTGCGCGGCCGATCCCTCGATGAAGCCCGCGCGATCATGGCCAAACGCGGCCTGACCGGCACCGAGATGGAACGGCAGGCCCGCCACCGCGTGTTCCCGGGCAACCGCCCCTCCACGACGCTGGTCTACGACCGGCTGACGCCCTTCGTGCTGGGCCAGATCGTAGCGATGTATGAACACCGGGTGTTCGTCGAGGGCGTGGTGCTCGGCATCAACAGCTACGACCAGTGGGGCGTCGAACTCGGCAAGGAACTCGCCACAGCACTCGGCCCGGTGCTCGACGGCACGGCCAGCGCGGACGGCAAGGACGGATCGACCCGGATGCTGGTGGCGGCGCTGCGGGGGTAGGGGGTACGCGAAGGCCCGCACTGGACGACAGCGCAACGACGGGCGCAGTCCCCTGCGCCGTGCCCTTGCCCGGGGCCTAGTCGCCCCCGGTCGCCCGCGCGCGGTCGGCTGTCTCGAAATGCTCCATCTGCTCGGCCAGCGCCGCCGCGAAGGCCGGGCGGGCGGTCACGCGGGCCACATAGGCCTCGGTCGCCGGGCGGCTGCCGAACGCCCGTACCCGCTTCACCCGCAGCACATCCGCCATCACGATGTCGGCGACCGTGAACCGTCCCGCGGCCAGCCAGTCGCGCTGCGCCAGTTCGCGTTCCAGATGGTCCAGCCGCTGCGCCATCCAGCCGGTCACGCCGTTGTCCGCATCGCCCCGGATCGCCAGATACCACCACGGCAGCGTCACCAGTTCGACCGAGTTCAGCGCGGCGATGGTCCATTGCAGCACGTCGGCCCGGCCCGCCGGATCGCGCGGCATCAGCACCTCGGATCGCTCGGCCAGATGCAAGAGCGCCGCACCGCTCTCGAACAGGCGCACCTCCCCGTCCTCCAGGAACGGGACCTGGCCAAAGGGCTGCCGGTCCAGATGCCCGGTCTCCCGGTCCTCGAACCGCACCGTCGCCACGGTGTAGGTCAGGCCCGCCTCGCGGCAGGCCCAGCGCAGGCGCAGGTCGCGGACAAAGCCGCGCGGGCCTGCGGGCACCCAGTCATAGGTCCAGATCGTCACCGGCTCCATGTCGCACCTCTCAACCGCGCGCCGGCGACGGGCTGCGCGCATCAGCCTCGGGCGGCGCGGCCCGCGAGGCAAGCCTATTCTCGTCGCCGGACACAGGCCGCCGCCCCGCGGGCAACCGGTGCAACAGCCACCGCGCGCAAGGTCAGGGTCTCGTCAGGACACCCTGACAAGACCTTACCGTGCACACCTGTAGTCCAGCAATATCAGGGGTTTGACCGTTTGTGCACATGTGCACAAACCGCCCTCCGCCGCCGAAATCAGGGCAGGGCGGCCACCACGATGATCTCGACCTTGTAGTCGGGGGTGGCCAGGCTTGCCGACCCCGTCGCCCGCGCGGGCGTGTGCCCCGCCGGCACCCAGGCATCCCAGACCCCGTTCATCTCGGGGAAGGTCGCCATGTCCGCCAGCCAGATCTGGGCCGACAGTATCCGGGTCTTGTCCGTGCCCGCCACCGCCAGCAGCCGGTCGATCTGGTCCAGCACCGCCCGCGTCTGATCCGCGACCGACGCGCCGGGCGCCCCCACCTGACCGGCCAGGTAGACCGTCGATCCATGGATCACGGCCTGGCTCATCCGGGGGCCGGTCTCGATGCGGGTGATGGCGGGCATGGGGCGTCCTTTCCGTGGATGATGCCCCGCGTCTAACGGGACCTGGCGGCAAGGAAAAGGGTTGGAGCGGGTGAAGGGAATCGAACCCTCGTCGTAAGCTTGGGAAGCTTCTGCTCTACCATTGAGCTACACCCGCAGCCCCTTCGGCATACGAAAGCCGCCTCGCCCCGTCAAGCGATCCTCACCCCGTCCGCCCCGA
>DBBA01000391.1 GCA_002291955.1 Rhodobacteraceae bacterium UBA996
CTGGATGTAGGTCCCGGGTTCCGGGCCTTCGTAGAGAATCTTCGCCTTGCCTTCGTAGATCTTCTTGCGGCGTGCCATTTGGACTCCGTCCTCGCAGGCCCCGCGCGGGGCCGCGTTCAGGCGGCGGATATACGCCGTGAACCCCATTCCCGCAAGGCGGCGGCGCAGCCCGGGGGACCGCCGCAGGCGGGTCTCAGGCGCCCGTCGCGGGACCTTGCCTGCGCGCCTTGTCCCGGCCGCCGGTGACAAGGGCGTAGAGCCGCTTGCGCAACCCGTCGGCGTCGCTGCGCCGGGTGTTGTCCACGCCGGGCGGTGCGGGCTGGTTGCTGCGCGCCCCGAACATGGTGATCTCGTCCACGGTGCTTGTCGGGTGCAACAGGACCCAGGTATCGGTCTGCATGCCCTGCCTGCCCTCGGGGCAATGGCGGATGCGCAGCTTCAGGTCGTCGCCTTCCACGCCCACGGTGTCGCTGTCGCGGTACACATGGGCGTGCTCGACCAGCATCTTCGCGAGCGCAAACACCCACATCGCGGCGTCCTTCGGCTCCACCCGCGCCAGCGGCACGATGACCTCGTGCCCGGTGAACGCCGCCAGCCCGATGCTGCCCGCCGACACCGGCACCGGGGTCTGCCCGTCGGGCATCGGGTTGACATAGATCGACACCCACGCCGGGATCGGCAACTCGGCCCGCATCCCCCGCGCGGCCGCGCCCACCCAGTCGGTGGGGCGCACGATCTGGTCGGATGAGGGGAAATACACCGCCACGCAGATGGACAGCCGGGCGAACACTGCCGCGAGGCAAGTGACACGCCGCGCCGCATCGAACCGCGCGGCCAGACTGGAATCGACCGACGGCACGGTGATCGACAGGTAGCAGCGGTGCCGCGCGACCGCGGCGGGCGCATCGGGAAAGGTCAAGCGCGAGGCATGGAACTGGTGCGCCAGATCAAGCGCGATCGGCCCCGGAAACGACGAGAACGACGCAAACAGGGGTTCGTTGCCCTCGGATGTCCCCGGATGCAACACGCCCAGCCCCACCTGACCCACCGTGATCGGCAGGTCGAACTGCAACGTGTCGGTCCAGAACAGCCCCGGATAATCCTCGCGCACGGCGGCCAGGATTTCCGACGGCCGGAACCTCAGGGGTTCCGTGAACGGCACATAGGCGGTGAAGGCGTCCTGCAGCCGCTTCTCGCTGTGGCGCTGCGGCGTGTTTCGGATCGCAGCCACGGCTCAGGCCCTGGCACGCTGCAGCATGCCGACGACCTCGCAGATCTTGCCGGAGGTCTCGGGCGGGACGTCCATCCGGATGGCCATGGTCGTCAGCATCGTCGACTCGGCCGCAGCCAGGCTGCCGTCGGCCAGCGCGGTGCGCACCGCAAAGCACAGCGCGGTTTCGCGCAGGGGCTGGGGCAGCGCGGCCAGCGAGGCCACGAACAGGTGCTCGGCCCCCTTTGCGCGCAGGGTCCGCACGTTGTCCTGCATCAGGTCCATGGTGCGCTTGACGCCGAGTGCCTGGAAGATCGGGTTGAAGGCGTACATGTTGACCAACTGGTGCAGTTCGGCCTCGTTGATCTCGCCGTCGGACGCGGCGACCATCAGGGGCATCGCCAGCAGCGCCCGGGCAATGTCGTCGGATGGCGAACGGCCGGACATCGCCGCCGCGCGCAGGTTGGAAAACAGCCCCATCGCAATCTCCGTGTCGTGGCGTCAACGTTCCATGCACCAAGGGATCACCCGACATACCGGAGGGATCATGGCGCCGATGTGTCGCGCCGAAGGACGGTCCGGCGCGATGGCCGTCCCCCTTGCGACCCGTCCCTCCGGTGGGCATATGAGGCCAAACCCCTGGCCAGCCGGAGTGTTGCCCGTGCCCACCTTCGACGACCGCGAGAACGCCTTCGAGAACAAGTTCGCCCACGACGCCGAGATGCAGTTCAAGGCAGAAGCCCGGCGCAACAAGCTGCTGGGCCTGTGGGCCGCGGGCCTGTTGGGCAAGTCGGGCGATGATGCCGCGGCCTATGCGAAGGAGGTCGTCGCGGCCGACTTCCAGGAAGCGGGCGATGACGATGTGCTGCGCAAGGTCGCGGCCGATCTGGGCGCGCTGGCCACGCCCGACACGATCCGCGCCAGGATGACCGAGCTGATGGTCGAGGCCAAGCGCCAGCTGATGTCCGAGGTCTGACGTCCCGCGCAAAGGGGTCGCGCGCCGCGGGTCCCGCAACCTCATGGGGTCCCGCGACGCCCCGGGGTCCCCGACCCCGACACGCCGCGCGACCCCGCGGACCTTGCCGCGGCCTTAACCCTTCGGCGCGGTTCCCGGACGGGCTTAATCGTCTCGGAACCGTGATCGGGCACCAAGGCAGGACCCGCGCGGGGTGCGCGGGGTCCGTGCCGAAGGTGTCCGACTCGCGTCCTGCTCCCGTGTTCCGCCGCCGTCCCGCCGCCGTGCGGCCGACCGACGCCCATGCCGGGCGCGACGTCCCGCGCCGGGTGACGGCCGCGCGGCTGGTCCTGCGCCAGTTGCCCGCGCCGCTGACGGCACTTGCCCTCGCTCCGCTGATGCTGGCCGCCCACGGCACCCCGCTGGCCGGGGGCTGGACCGCCATCGGCGCGGGGCTGGACGCGGTGCCGCCGGGCGCCTGGGTGCTGGCGCTGGCGCTGGCCGCCGCCAGCCACCTGGCCGCCGCGCAGTACGATCTGGCCGCCCGCGCGCTCGCGGCCCCCGGATCGGCCCTCGCGGCCCTCTCGAGGCCGACCCTGAGGCGCGGCGGGCTGCTCGCGGCGGTGCTGTCGCAGGCGGCGGGCTTCGGGCTTCTGACCGGCACGCTGGTGCGGCTGCGGATGCTGCCGGGCCTCGGCCTGACCGACGCGCTGCGCCAGTCGGCCACGTTCGCGGTCCTGTTCATCACGGGCTGGGCCGCGGTGACGCTGGCCGCGCTGGCGGTGCTG
>DBBA01000098.1 GCA_002291955.1 Rhodobacteraceae bacterium UBA996
ATACGGGCGCAATATATTTGTGCTGTTGCCTGTATATCACACTACATGGCGGATATATTTCTCGGCACCAGCCGCGCGGGCCTGTCCCGGCCTGTATATTCGTCCCTTCGTCTCATTCTGCGCGGTTCCCGTGGTCCTTGTTGCTCCGTATACTCGTATATATACCGCCTCCGGCTCCGTATATCAAGCCCCTTTCGTATATATTTCTTGGCCTGCGCCCTTCGGCGCTGGGCGCGCTCGATCCCGGCCTTCCCGTCCGGGGCTGGCCTCGCGGCTCCCGCGCTTCCCCGATGGCCTGTCCCGGCTCTCCCGCTCCCCGGCCCGGTGGCTGCGGCCCACCGGGGGCGGCTCAGGGCGTCAGGTCGCCCCGGCAGGGCATCTCCGGGCCTTCCGGGGGCATCTCATGCCCCTTCGGCCCCTCACAAGGCCCGCACATGGCTCCCGCGCCGACGACGCACCCCGGCGTCATCCGTGTCACGTTTCTGGACAGGGATGGCGCACCCCCGCGTCACAGACCGCCCTCCCGGCCTCGGCCTGGCCCGCCGCGTCCCGCCTATCCCTAGTCCTTTCCATATTAATAGTGCTATGCCGTGTTTCACATCGCATGTCTGTATTTTCCTGCTATTGTCAATGCGTTTTGCCTTGACACCACAGGCGCAAGCCCGTAAGGTCAGACACAACACAAACACCACCACACAACCCGGAGAAAGATGATGGGAAGCCTCGAAGACCTCGCAGACCGGGAGGAAGCCCGCGAGCGGGGTCGCCAGCGCCCGGATCAGGCGTGGGTGTTGACCGACCGCGACGTGTGGCATCGCAACCCGTTCTATGCGGGACCGCCCCAGCCGCACCCGGAAGACGACAGGGAAAACGACGCGCCGGAAGGGAAACTGTAATGTCCTACACTGCGAAGGATTTCTGCAAGGGAACGCGCTGGCGTGTGATCCGCTCTGGCGCTCGGCTCTGGGGCTGGACCTCCATCCCCGGCGGTCAGCAAGGCTGGGGCCTCGATCTCCCGCTGGGCATGATCCTGACATGCGAGGGGTCCAGCATGACAAGCGGCGATGGCGTGCCCGCAATCAAGTGGACCGACGAGAACGGCAAGTTTCTGGTCTCCGACTGCACGTTCCGCCCGGTCAAGGGCGGCATGTGGGGAGGTCAGGTGCCAGCCGATGGCTACCTCGAACCGGTTGAGGGGGAATGACGATGCCGATCTACCATGTTCAAGGCTCCTACTCGACCTCAGCCGACTCTGTTGAGCACGCCGCAGAAATGTTCTTCGTCGCAGCGGAGCAGCCGGGGTCGATGGTTGTCGAGGTCTTCGATGACAGGGCCGGAGACTGCCTCGGGGAGTTCGACGGCGATCCCCTCATTGCCATCGCAGAACGGGCACGTGGAATTACGGGCATGGTATGCCCTGAAACCGGTGAAAGCTATTCGGTGGCGCATTGGAAGCTCGCCGCGATCCGCGCCCGGATCAACGGCTGCTGGGACCATCCCGCGCTTCTCCATTATGGCCCGATGACCGCAAACACCAATGCGGACATCATGGTCATCCTGAACACCTGAACCGGACGGGGGCGACCCATGACAATCAAAAGCAGGCTTGAAAGCGACCTCGCCCGGTTCTTCGGAGGCGGCAATCCTGATCGTCAGGAACGGTCGCCCAAGACCACGCTCGTCGCGATCTTTCCAAGCGGCGAAGAAGCCAAGATCACGAAGGTGCGCGCGCATGGCCGCACCTTGTTCCGGGTCGAAACACCCTCTGGCCGCGAGGAAAACAACATGCTTCGCGACCTGTGCCTGTTCATCGAGGCCGATCATCCCGGCACCCGCTTCGAGAGGAGGCCGATCCGATGAACGCACGGCCAGTATGCCCCCGCCTCTGCCGGGAGTGCCCGTTCCGCAGGGCCTCGGCACCGGGCTGGCTGGGCGAGAGCATGGGCGACCCATGGGACTTCCTGTCGAGCTTCGCGCACGGGGAAGCGCCCCTGCCCTGTCATATGCGGATCAACTGGTCGCGCCCGGACGCCCAGCGCCAAGCCTCGACGGCTGCGCTATGCAGGGGGGCGCTGACGATGTTGCGCAACGAGTGTTACCTGCCGCGAGACGCCGCTCTTGCCGAGGTTGCCCGAGCCGTCGAGACGGATCGGATCACCGTCTTCGCCAACCGAAACGAGTTCATGCAGCACCACTTCAACGAGCACCTGATTGCCGCGATGCGGGAGGACCGGATGCGGAAAGCAAGGCCGAGATGAAACTCGCCCGTAAAGCCGATACCATCGCCGAAACCGCATTCGCACGAGGACATCGCGCTCCGTTCGATCCTGATCTGGTGCGCTCGTGGTGCGATGCCGCCACCGCAAGCGATCTGTCGCCGTCCGCGCTGGATCGGCTGGAGGGCATGGTGATGCGAAGACTTCGGAAGCTGACCGACAATGAACAGGACGCCAGAAAATGACCACGCTCAACGAGATTATCGCGAAAATCCAAGCCGATTCAGGCGCGCGGCTGTCGGCGGAGGCCCGCAATGCGCTCCATGGAGCGACCGATGGGCATCCGTGGTGCCACGGGAAGACAACGCTGCAACGGCTCATGGAAGTCCAGTTCGCCATCGCTGGGCGGGGTGTTCACTCCGCTCTGACGCATGAGATCGAGCGCATGATCGCCAAGGAACAGACGCGAAAACTCGGGTGGCAACTTCCCGGAAAAGACAGGAGCGAAAACCTCGTTACTGACATCTTCGACGCGCTTGCCGATGGCAATCCGCGTGCTCAGCGAGAGGATTGAGACGATGCCGTCCCGCCGCATTGAATACTGGATCGAATGGGTCGATGGTTCGCGGATGATCGCCGACTATCCCGAGGCCGCACGCCGGGGCGGCTTCACCGAACAGGACATCTCGAAACGGGAAGGGCTGCTCGATGTCTGCCCCCCGGAGCACTACACCGAGCGTCGCCGCTTCCCCAACCGGGAAACCGCCATCGGCTGGGCACGCAAGAACCAGAGCCTCGATCTCTGGAAGCTGCCCCGTCTCAGCGTCGTCGAGGTCACGGAATACCGCACCCATGACGAAACCGAGGAAGTGGAATTGTGGGACATTCCCGAGAATGGCGACGCCTATGCCGTCCATGTGGGCGGAGGATCGGAATGACCACCTTCGACACCCCCAGAACGCTGTCGATGCGCCGGTTCCTCGACCGCGAGAAGGCGCGCATCGTGGGCCTCTCCATCGAGCCAGACGGGGTATTCATCTACACCGACTCGTCTCGCTGGTGCGACGACGCTGGATCGGGAACCTTCCGAGGCGACAGCGAGACTGCCGCCATCCGCCGCTTCTACGAGCGCATTCGCGCCGCCCACTCACCCAGCACAAAGGAAACCTGACATGAAATCCACCGGCCGTGAAATCACCCACAGAGACCTGTCCACCCTGACCAATATCTGCTTCGTCGCGGCGGAGCGCTTTGCCGAACATGCAGCGCACCTGCGCCAACTGGCGAAGCAGCCGACGCCGCCCGAAGGCACCCTGCACCCGACCGGGGACGCCGCGAGACGCCTCGCCGAGCAGTTCGAGAAACAGGAAGCCGAGGCTCGCGCCTATGCCGCGCTGTTCTCGGAAGCGGAGCCGTTCATTCTGCGCGTCGAGGCCGAGGAAGAGGAACCCGTCTGATGCAGGGTGAGATGTTCATCATCACGCCCGACAGCACCGAAGCCACCATCGAGAGGCGGGCGCTCGACGGCCCGCCTTCTCTCGCAGACCTACAGACATTAGTCGGCGGCTACATCGAGCCTGTCCCGCTCCTCCACCACTACGTCACCCGCGCCGGGCTGCGTCCTTGCATCGCCTATTGCAACGAGGACGGCAGGCTCGTCGGCCTGCCGGTGAACGCCACCGCCACCGGGATGTGGTCGGAAAGCGTCCCTCAACTCCGCCACCAGCCCCTGCTGGGCACCATTGTGGTGCTGACCGGAGATGCCGAGTTCATGGAAAGCCTCTAGCATGTCCCGCCCGAGGCGATTGCAGCGCAGCCGCCGCAAGGGATGGCGAAGGCCCGAAGAAGCGGTCATCGTTGACCGCACAAGCCGTTGGGGGAACCCCTTCAAGGTTGGCGATCCGGGTGTCCCGGATCGTGCTGCTGCCGTCGCACGATACCGTCTGTGGCTGGCGAACGACCCCGCCGGTCGGTCGATTGCGGAAGCCGCACGAACCACGCTTCGCGGATGCGATCTCGTCTGCTTCTGCCCGCTGGATGGGCCGTGCCACGCCGATGTCCTGCTCGCAGTTGCCAACGCACCGCCCGACTGCCCGAACAGTTGGCGTCCGTCCCCGGACAGAAGCCTGTAGAGCACTTCGGCTTCATCGGGTAAGAGTTGGAAAAACAAACATTTCGAGGCCATCGAGTAATGACACGCAAGCCCCCGCAGGACCGCTTCGACATCGCCGTCGCGACCCTCCGCGCGACAGAGCGCGGACAGGAAGCGACCATGTATGGGCCACTGCGCGACCTGTTCATCGAGGTTCTCGGATACCCTCCGCAGCACGTGGACATCGACCGATCCGGGGCGCGGGGCAGGCCCGACATCACCGTCTTCGCCCCCGGTGCGACTGACGGGTCCAAGGTTGCGTGGATCGTGCTTGAAGCCAAGGACGAGCATGACGCCTGCAAGACCAACGCGAAACGGGCGGCACTCTTCGCCGCGAAGTCGAAATACATCACCGCCGACACTGCATGGTTCGTCATGGTGGACCCCACGACCCTCGTCGCCCGCCCGGCAGATCGCGGCGGCGACGCCAGCACCGACATCGTGCTCGATCTGGCCACGCTCACCCATCAGTCCTTCGTCACCGGTCTGGCGGAACTTCGCAGCGACGTTGCCGGTGTCCCCCACATGCTGGCACGGTTCCGTGCAGGCGACGAGAGCCTGATCGCGGTAGACCGGCTGACCGGCAGCGCAGATCGGCTGTCGGAAACGCTCGCCCGCAATGCCTTCTTCGACGGCCTCGAAGAGACGACACGGCACTTGCAAGCTGCAACCCTCTCGGCCCTGACCGCCATTCGTAGCGACCGCGATCAGCTCACCGCCGAGGTAGACGCCTTCTCCGCTCGATTCCACGGGCACACCTTTCACCCCTATCCCGTCTCCATAGAGGGCAGGCCAAAAGGCCGCGAGGAAGCCGTCCAGCACGGGCGCGAGGCCCATCGCCTCAACCGGCTACTTGCGTCCGATCCCGCCCTGTCCCGGCTGACCCTCAACGCGCTGCCCGCCTTCGCCGAGCGCACGGGCATCAACCCCGCGACCGAAGCCGACAAACTGGACCGGTTCTTCGCCACGGAAACGGCGAACCTCATTCTCGCCCGCATCCTGCTGATCCGCTTCCTTGAGGACCATGGCTTCTTTGACGAGGAGACTCCCGATGGAACCCGCCGGAGACGCTATCTCTGCAACGGTGGCGTGCAGGCGTTTCAGGGAATGCGGGACTACTTCAAGGCCCGATACACCCGCCTGCTGGCGGATGCCTACCGTTCCGGCGCAAGGGTCTATGCCGCCGCCTTCAGCGAGACGGAGCACGATTGGGTGCTCGATCTCGCGGATGACACCCTCTCCCGGAATGTCGAGTGGGCGATGTATCGCTTCGCCCGGTTCGACTTCACGTCGATCCGGGGCGACATCCTGACCGGCATCTACGACCGGTTCCTCGACCGCGATCAGCGAAAGGCGCAGGGCGAGTTCTACACCCCGCCGGCGATTGCCCGCTACATGCTGGACCGGCTCGGGCTTGCTGCCGGGGACGCCGTGCTCGACCCCGCCTGCGGCTCGGGCACCTTCCTGATCGAGCGCTATCAACAGGCTGTCGGCGAGGATGCGGATCGAGGCGTCGCCACCTATGAGGACGCCTGCGCGGTCGTCGAACGGATCGCTGGCAATGATCTGAACCCGTTCTCGGCCGTCCTCACGCAGATTCAGTTGCTGTGGCACCTGCTCTCGTTCGGTCAGGATGTGCGGCGGGAAGGCATCCCGCCCCTGCACATTTCCGAGCGCGCGAACAGCCTCGTGCCGACATCCCTCCGGGACCAGACGACGACGCGCTTCGGCGACATCGACGTGCCCGGCTATGCCGCCGTCATCGGCAATCCTCCTTACGTGCGCCCCGAGCGCGGGACCGCGCTCGATGCGACGGCGCACGACTACTACACGCAGAGCCTCACCATCGGTGGGACGGCCTTCAGCGGCATCAGTGCCGAAAGCAACCTCTACAACCTGTTCATCTACCGGGCGCTGGACTACTGGTGCAGTCCGCCCGAGGGAGCGAGCCACGACCGCCCGCCGGGCCGACTGGCGTTCGTCATCCCGCTGGCGTTCTGCGTGGCGAACAACTCTGCCGACCTACGCGCGCTGTTCCAGCCCGGTGGACGTTGGACGATTACCGAGATCGTGGACCTAGAGCTGGTCTGGAAACACGTCTTCGATGCGCGCGTCCTTCCGATGGTCCTTTTTGCAGAAGCCCGGCCACCCCGCGAGGACGATCTGGTCGCGGTGCGCCATGTCGATGAGGCGTCCATCGTTCCGCCAGTGGGGGATCGTGCTGCGAGACATACGTTCAATCTTGATGCGGCCCCGCTGGCTCGGCTTCCCTACGCCGACCTGTTCACGCCCGAGGGCAGGATCGCAACCCGGCTGACACCGGCCCGCGCCGACATCGCGCGCAAGCTCCGCGCACTGGACACGCTGTCCGATGCTGCCAAGCGCTACTGGACCAAGCGGAAGGGCGGCTTCGCCGCTCGGGACAGCGCGCCGGTCGGTGTGGGCGCGCTGCATTGGGAGGAGCAGCGCATGATCGGCGATGGCGTCGCCCGTCGCGGGACCGGCACCGAGAACGTCACGGACGGCCTCGACATCTACAAGGGCGAGAACATTCGCACGGGAGGTCTGACCGGAGATGCCGTTTTCTCACGCCTCGATGTCTGGAATCTGTCCACGCCGTCATTCTGGCGATTCCCGAACCTGCTTCCAACGCAGATGTGGTGCCTCCCGATCTTGGAGCGATTCCATGTGCCGCGCCCTTCGACCCTAGACGGATCGCGGTCACGAACACGGCGACCGTCTTCGGCCCCCGGCCCGACTTGGAGACATTTCCGTTCGACCTTCTCCTGACTTCGCGCATCTACGGGTGGATCACGCTTCTGTCCCTGCGGTCTTCCTATCAGGACATGCTGCGCAGCCATATCTATCCGGCCACTGTCGCCAATCTACCTTGGTCGGAGAACCTGCCTCCGCTGGCCTCAGCCCTTGAAGCTCTGCGGCAGCCGTTCTTCGATGCCTGTCGCGCGCGCTACGACGCCGGGGCGGAGTTGCAACGCCGCGCGGCGACACTCGATCTCGCACCGCTCAAGACGGTGTTCAAGACGCTGGCCGACAAGGATGCGCGGCTCGACCTGTCGCCAGAGTTCGACTCCGGCGATCCCGCGACTGTCGCCAATCCCATTCTCGACCCCGACGATCCTTGCCGGGTCATGGTGTCGGATGACGGCTACACTGTCACCCTGCCCGACAACACGCTGGCAGGCTATGTTCTTCTCGGGCTGCGGCTCGCCGAAGGCGAAGACATCACGAAGACGAAGTTGCTCGGCCTGCCCATCCCTCAGAACGACGAGGCTGCCCACGCTCTGGCCGATCTGATTACGACCTTCGACCCGCTGGCCGTCGAAGCGCAGGTGGACGCACGGGTGGACGAGATCGACCGGATCGTCGGGGCGGCTCTTGGCCTGACGGCTGACGAGATCGCCTTCATCCAGACGGACATGAGAACGGACCCGTTCCTCAGCCGCGTGCGACCCCGGTATCCCTACTTCACCCCTGCCCAGCGAGGCCGACGCACGTCACTGGAGAGCGCGCGGCGCTACGGATAAGACCATCTCCACCGCGCTGCATCGCACCAGCCACCGTCAGCCTTTCCTCGACTTCTGGCCGCTGTGAACCGCCGAGTGGAGCGCACCGATGACGGCGACCTCGCGCGCCGTCACCTGCTGACCGAAGTAGAACCACATGGCCTCTATGTCGGAATCCTCGTCGTTCCATTCGTGGAGCACGGTGGACCAGAACAGACGAAACTCTTGCGCATTGAGCGCGAGAAAGGTTCTTGCCAGTTCAACCGCGTCTTTCGACCGTTCGCTCATCGTGTATCTCCTATTGCCCTTTTTCGCGGCCCTCGCTGCGCCGCGTCCTGCGGCCGTCATTAGCCTTGCTTTAGCGTCCATTATGATATACGTTATATTACGCTTCGTCTATCATGATACACGCTATGGCTCTGGAACTCTCTCTGTCTGCGCGTCGTGCGCTCCGCCGGTTGGGTGCCGATATGGCACTTGCCCGGAGGCGTCGTCGCATCTCGACCGCCAGCATGGCGGAACGAGCGGGCATCGCACGCGCTACGCTCTCCAAGATCGAGAAAGGCGATCCTTCCGTCTCGATGGCGGGCTACCTGTCGGTTCTGCTCATTCTGGGCTTCGAGGCCCGGCTTGCTGCTCTCGCCGCTCCCGAGACCGACGAAATGGGACTTGCGCTGGACGAGGAGCGCCTGCCCCGGAGGATCAGGGGATGACCCGGCCCCGGCGGTTTCGCGATCCTCGGAAAGACGCTGCCTATGAGGCAGCTCGGACCATGCACGATGCCCTGATGGTCGAGCAGAGTGGCCGTGGCAATGCCTACCGCCGAGGATACCAGTCTCCTGAACAGGGCTGGGATCGCACGTGGACGAGCTATCCCGTCTGGGCGGCGGGGGTCGATAACCGCCGCGCCCACGACTCCGCCCATCTAGGTCGAGAAGATGCGTGACACCCTAGAGGTCCATATCAAGCTCGGTCATGACACGCATCGCGTCGGCACGCTTTACAGCCACATGCGCGGCAGTTCGGAGTCATCCACCTTCATCTACCACGAGGATTGGCTGGAGAACCGGCTGAGGTTCCCCATCCAGCCGGATATGCCACTCGTTCGGGGCAGCCACCACGTCTCTTCCGAGAACGGCTCCCTGCCCGGTGCGATCCGCGACGGCTCCCCGGATCGTTGGGGCCGGAAGCTGATCCAGCGTGCGATGGCGAAGGCGCGAGAACCGGTCCCGGTGTCGGAGGTCGGCTTTCTCATCTCTCTCGACGATCACTCCCGCATCGGCGCACTGCGCTACCGATCCGACGAAACCGAGGACTTTCTCAGGGCCTCAAAGGACCGGCGCATTCCGCCCCTGCTGACGATCCCCCGCTTGATGAACGCCGCCGATGCGGTCCACACCGAGACGGCGACGGCCGAAGACCTCGGCTACCTTCTCGGGCATGGCTCCCCGCTGGGGGGTGCCCGACCAAAGAGCGCCATTGTCGAGGAGGACGGAACGCTCGCCATCGCGAAGTTCCCGAAGCCCGATGACATCCGGAATTGGGCTGCTGGCGAAGTCCTCATGGGCGCGCTGGCCCGTCATGCCGGGATCGACGCCGCAGCGTCACGGATGCTGCGCATCGAGGGGCGACCCGTCAGCATCATCCGGCGCTTCGACCGCGAGCCGGACGGAGCACGTCACCATTTCATCTCGGCGATGACCATGGTCGGCGCGCGCGAGGGTGAGAAGGGCACCTACACCGACATCGCGCTTGCGATCCGCCGGTTCGGCGCGGAACCGACACGCGACTTGCACGAGCTGTTCCGCAGGGCCGCGCTCAGTGTCCTCGGAAGCAACTACGACGATCACCTGCGCAATCACGGCTTCCTCTATCTCCCCGCCTCGGGCAAGTGGCGGTTGTCACCGGCCTACGACATGAACCCGGTCCCGAACACCGAACGGCCGCGACATCTGGAAACGTGGATTTCGGAAGGCGGATCGGAAGCGACCTTGGACCGCCTGTTCGAGGTTGCCCACGAGTTCGCCCTCAAACCCGCGCAGGCGCGGCAGATCGTGTCGGACGTGGCGAACGTGACCCGGCAATGGCGCGAGATCGGCCGTCAGGTGGGCCTGACCGACAGCGATCTTGCCCCCTACGCCAGCGCGTTCATGCACGACGAACTCCGTGCCGCCTTTCGTCTGGGTCTCCAGCCCGCTCACGCCTCACCGTCACCCGTCTCCCCCAAACCCCCAAAATCGGAGCCATCGCCATGAGCATCCCGGAACGCGCCATTACAATCATTCGCGACGACGCCTTCCCGATGAGCTGGCAGCGGGACGCGAACGGAGATTGGGTCTGCGACCGATACCGCATCATCGACGACGAGGAGAAGGAAGCCTTCATGGTTGTGGAAGACGGCCAGTTCGCGACGTGGGTGCCATCTCTGACCGAAGCGAAGAACTGGTGCCGCAATCATGCCCGCCATCTCGCTTACTCCATCGAGACCGGCTCCCCTAACGGAGAATAAGCATTTCGTCGTTACCTCTTCCGGCGCTACCATTTTCTCGATCCGCCACACAGGAGACCCCCATGGACCCGATCCGCCTCATCAAGTTCGCGTGGAGCGACGTGCGCACCCGCATCATCTTCCCCGGCATCCTCCTTGCCTCTGGCGCTGCTCTCGCGGGCCTGCCCACGACTGGCGGGCGTCTGGTCTGCGATCAGGGCATGTGCGTTCAGGAGCGCACGGCCGCGTTCGGCACAGTCCGGGATGCGATCATCTACCCGACCAGCGAGATCGACGGCTTCCGCGTCGAACGTGGTGCGAACGGAGAGATGACCCGTGTCGTCATCGACCTGCGCGGCATCAGCGAACCCCTGACGGTTCCGTTCACGCTCAACCAGCGCGAGGTCGAGCGCATCGCCTCCGAGGGAGCACGCTTCATCGCCGAGGGAGCGTCCAGCCGCTTCGTGGCCGCACTCGAAGTTCAGGGGCCGCACAGCTTCTTCCGTCCGGTCGCCTTTCTCCTTCTCGTCATGGGAGCGGGTCTCGCAGGCTGGGTTCTCAACGCCATGTCCCGCCAGCGCCAACGGTTCTGATGCGGCTGCCATGCCCCTCGCGCTCGTCTCGGTGCAACCGGATTTCTTCTGTCGCGAGGACCGCCGCGCGAACATCGGCGGCCCCTTCTGCGGTCGGTGCGGGCGCGGCATCATGGCTCCTGCGGGTCAGGGAGCCGCCGTGATGTGGTGTTACGGCTGCGGCTTCGACACGGGAACATTGCCGCTGATCGAGGTTCCTCTCGGTTGGGGAGATTTTGCCGACGCGATCACCCTTGCCGAGGCACAGAGGATGAAGCTCCCCGGCTTCGATGCGCTGTCCGAACTCGACAGGCGTGATCTTGGCTAGGCGGCAAGTCTGCGGGCAACACGCTGTTCGACAGGGCATCCCATCGGGTGATCTCTTCCCCTCGACAGCGCCTTCGCCGGTCTAATCCCGGCTGGCGTTTAAACGGCCCCGCATGGTAGCGTAGCGGCACGTATCGCTGCCGGAGGAAAGGCCATGCCTGCAACCACCCCCAAGTATGAGCTTCTGGACGACGATTTCCGGCTGATGGGAGCGTCCGGTCGCGTTTTCCGCATCCGTGCGCTGCGGGACATTCCCGAGCAGCGGGTGAAGGCGGGCGATCT
>DBBA01000395.1:0-192 GCA_002291955.1 Rhodobacteraceae bacterium UBA996
CCTTTCCCGCCCCCGGCCTTTCCGCCTAAGGTCGCCCCGACACAGGGGGTGCCGTGACGACGTTCTTCGACGAGATGGGCGAACCGGGCGCCGTCCGCCCGCCCTACCGCGGCCTGCAGGACTGGGTCGCCGCCATGCCCCGCGAACTGCGCGCCATGAAGCAGTCGGAAGCCGAGGCGCTGTTCCGCCGCA
>DBBA01000395.1:517-2332 GCA_002291955.1 Rhodobacteraceae bacterium UBA996
TCCGCCGCATCGGCATCACCTTCGCCGTCTACGGCGAAGGCGGCGATCCCGACCGGCTGATCCCGTTCGACATGTTCCCGCGCGTCTTTTCCGCCGCCGAATGGGCGCGGCTGGAAAAGGGCATCAAGCAGCGCGCCCGCGCGCTCAACGCCTTCCTCGCCGATGTCTATGCGCGCGGCGAGATCGTGCGCGCGGGCCGCATCCCCGCGCACCTTGTCTATGGCAACGACGCCTATGAAAAGGCCATCGCAGGCTTCCGCCCCCCCCGCGGCGTCTATTCCCACATCGTCGGCATCGACATCGTGCGCACCGGGGCCAACGACTTCTTCGTGCTGGAAGACAACTGCCGCACGCCGTCGGGCGTCAGCTACATGCTGGAAAACCGCGAGATCATGATGCGGATGTTCCCCGACCTGTTCCACGGGAACCGCATCGCGCCGGTCGAATCCTACCCCCGCCTCCTGAAACGCACGCTCGCCTCCGTCGCGCCGGAAAAGTGCAACCGCGAACCGACCGTCGTGATCCTGACGCCCGGCCACTACAACTCGGCCTACTACGAACACTCCTTCCTCGCCGACGTCATGGGCGTGGAACTGGTCGAGGGGCAGGACCTGTTTGTCGAAGGCGACCGCGTCTGGATGCGCACCACCGAAGGTCCGCGCCGCGTGGACGTGATCTATCGCCGGATCGACGACGCCTTCCTCGACCCCCTGTGCTTCCGCCCCGACAGCATGCTGGGCATCCCGGGACTGATGAACGTCTACCGCTCGGGGGGCGTCACCATCGCCTCCGCCCCCGGGGCAGGCGTCGCCGACGACAAGGCGATCTACGTCTATGTCCCCGAAATGGTGCGCTTCTACCTGGGCGAGGAACCCATCCTGAAGAACGTGCCCACATACCAGTGCGCCAAGCCCGACGAACGCAAGTACGTCCTCGAACACCTCGCCGAACTGGTGGTGAAGGAAGTGCACGGCTCGGGCGGCTACGGCATGCTTGTGGGCCCCAAGGCCACGGCGGCCGAGGTCGAACTGTTCCGCGCCAAGATCCTCGACGCGCCCGAAGGCTACATCGCCCAGCCGACGCTCGCGCTCTCCACCTGTCCGTCCTTCGTGGCCGAAGGTGTCGCGCCCCGCCACGTGGACCTGCGCCCCTATTGCCTCGTGGGGGAAACCATCGAGCTTGTCCCCGGCGGCCTGACGCGCGTGGCGCTGCGCGAGGGGTCGCTCGTGGTGAACTCGTCCCAGGGGGGCGGGGTCAAGGACACCTGGGTGCTTGCCGAATGACGCTTCTCTCCCGCACCGCCGACAACCTCTACTGGCTCGCCCGCTACATGGAACGGGCCGAGACCGCTGCGCGGCTTCTGGACGTGGGCGCGCGCAACGCGCTCCTGCCCAACACCGGGGGCGGCTACCGCAACGAATGGGACGCGGTGCTGGCGGCCAGTGGCGGGGCGGCCATGTTCGCCGAGAAATACGGCGACCCCGTCCAGCGCAACATCGAGACATTCCTGTTCTTCGACCGCGACAACCCGGCCTCGGTGGCCTCCTGCCTCGGCCGCGCGCGGGAAAACGGCCGCATCGTGCGCACGGCGCTGTCGGGGCAGGTCTGGGATTCGCTCAACTCCGCCTTCCAGGACCTGCGCGCGATGGAGCGGCAGGAACGCTCGACCCTGCAGCTGTCCGACCTCACCGACTGGACGCGCAAGACCACCGCCCTCGTGCGCGGCGGGATCGAGGGCACGCTCCTGCGCCGCGACGGCTACCACTTCCTGAACCTCGGCTACGCACTCGAACGCGCCGACAACACCGCGCGGCT
>DBBA01000395.1:2652-3190 GCA_002291955.1 Rhodobacteraceae bacterium UBA996
GCGCCGACAACACCGCGCGGCTTCTGGACGTGAAGTATTACGTCCTGCTCCCCCATGTCAGCCTCGTTGGCTCGGGGCTCGACGCCTACCAGTGGGAAACGCTCCTGCGCGCCATGTCCGCGCACCGGGCGTTCTACTGGGCCTATGGCGGCGACCTGACGCCCCGCAAGATCGCGGACTTCCTGATCCTGAACCCCGCCATGCCGCGGTCGCTGCTGACCTGCGTCATCGCGGCGGCCGACCATCTGGAACACCTCGCCCGCGGCTACGGCCATTCGACCGAGGCGCAGTCCACCGCGCGCAACCTGCACGCGGAACTCGCCGAGATGTCGGTGGAGGAGATCTTCGACGAGGGCCTGCACGAGTTCCTCACCCGCTTCATCCTGCGCAACGGCGACCTCGGTCTGGCCGTCCACGACGCCTACCTGTCCGGCGACGTCCGATGAAGGAGACTGCGTGATGCGCCTGACGGTCCGCCATGTCACCCACTACCGCTTCGCTCCCCCCGCCCGCGGCATCGTCCAGTCGCTGCGGCTGG
>DBBA01000260.1 GCA_002291955.1 Rhodobacteraceae bacterium UBA996
GGGGCGCCGATTTGACCCAAAAGAGGTCGAGGAAATGCACCCCGTTCCTGACAAACCCGAGGATTGTCACGCCAGTGAAGACCAGAACGGCCAGCACCCCCGTGACCGCGATGTGCGACGTGGTGGTGAAGCTCATCGGGATCAGCCCGAGGAAGTTCGCGAACAGGATGAACAAGAACAGCGTCAGGACGTAGGGGAAATACTTCACACCGTCCTTTCCTGCCACGTCCTCGACCATCTTGTAGACGAAGCCGTAGGTCAGTTCCGCCATGGACTGCGCCCGCGACGGCACGATGGCCCGCCCACGCGATCCGACCGCCATCAGAAGGAAGATGCCCAGGACGGCCAGCGCCATCCACAGCGTCACGTTCGTGGGCGTGTACCAGTGGATCGCGTCGCCGACCTCACCGAATAGCGGTTTCACGCTAAACTGGTCCATCGGGCGGATGTTGAAGCCGCTGCCGCCTTCAGTCGCCACGCTCGTCGCCCTCTCGCCCGCCATCGGCAGCCGCAGCCGCCTTTGCCTCTGCTTCCCGCTGGAGTTCGGCCGCGGTGCGCAGCATCGTCTGCACCCCCGCCGCCAGCCCCAGCAGCACGAACAGCACCAGGAATATGGGCAGCGTGCCGAACAGCACATCCAGCCCGTATCCGATGCCCAGACCGATCAGAAGACCGGCCACAAGCTCGATCACCATCCGCCAGGCGGTGTTCGCCGTGGAATAGTGCGTGTCCACCCGGGGCGGAGGGGCCGTCGCCGCCTTGAGCGCCGCGATCCGGTCGTCGAGGGCGCGAAGCCGCTCGTCCTCGGATCGGTCCGCCATGCTGCGCCAGGTCCCCCGGTGCCCTTTCGGAACGGTGGCTGTCTACGGAGGGGTTGCCAAAGAGTCAATCGGCGCCGCGATGCAGAAAAATGTGGTTTTTATAATGCAATATCTGTGGCTTGCGGGGTTTTTGGTATGGGCGGCCCGATGCCCCGGCCCGGGGCCTGCGGCGCGGGCATGTTCAACCATCCGGTTGACTGATGGCCCCCGGTGGGGCAGTCAGACCCGATGGAAACGCCCGCCGATCCTGTGCGCGAGGCGCGGCTCGATGCCGTGTTCGCGGCACTCGCCGACCCCACGCGGCGGGCGATCCTGGCCATGCTCTTGGAAGACGACATGGCCGTGACCGACGTGGCCGCGCCCTTCGACATGTCGCTGCCCGCCGTGGCGAAGCACATCTCGGTCCTCGTGCGGGCAGGCCTGATCCGGCAGGACCGGCGCGGCCGGGTGACCTGGTGCCAGCTCGACCCCGACGCGCTGCGCGAGGCGTCGGGCTGGATGCTGGCCTTCGGCCAGATCGACGCGATCGACCTGGACGGGCTTGAGCGGTTCCTGGCCGCCGAACTGGCGGGCGACATGGTGGCGGAGGCCGGGGGCGCTGCCCCCGGACCCCCGGGGTATTTGGGCAAGGATGAAGAGGTCAGTCTTCCTTGAGCAGAAAGACGAGGGCCGTGATGGTCAGGGCGATGCCGGGCAACACGAGGGCGGGCGGCGCGCCCTGCCCCAGCGCGATTTCCCACAGGATCATTCAAACCGGCGTGAGGTAGGTATAGGCCATGACCTTGGCCGAGGGCAGGCGCATGGTGGCGTATTGCAGGAGGGTCACCGTCGTCGCCCCGGCGAAGACCGCAGTGTACAGGATCGTGATCCAGACGATGGCGGGAAGCCCCGTCCAGTCGGTCGCGGTAATGTCGCCCGCGCCATACAGCACCAGCACCCCAAGACCGGCCATGTGCGTCAGCCCGGTCTGCGCCATCGGCGGTTCGCCCCGGTTCAGGCGGCGCGCGAGCGGCGTGTACAGCGCGTGGGCGACGACACCCCAGAAGAAGATTGCTTCGCCCGGGCCGATGCGGAACGCCAGAAGGGCGGCAAGGTCGGCGCGGAAGATGACCCAGACCGCGCCCATGCCCCCGATGGCCAGCGCCAGCGCCGCGCGGGGCGACGTGCGCTGGCGCATCAGGACCCAGCCGAACAGGCCCGACAGGATCGGCGTCAGCGTGAACACCGCGGCCGAGGAGACGGGCGGCGCGGTCTTCAGCCCCTCGAACATCGTGACGAAGTAGAAGGCGAACAGCCCGCCCAGCACCAGCCAGCGCCAGGGCGCCACCAGCGCCGTCCGCGCCAGCCGGTGGCTGGCCGCCGCGATCCCCAGCGTCAGGCCCGCGGCGATCAGGAACCGCACCGCGTTCAGCGCCGCGGGCGCGATCTCGTTCGCCGCCAACCCGCCCAGCGAGAACGACCCCGCGATCAGCGCCGAGAAGCCCAGCATCGCCGCGTGGCCGCGCAGCCCCTCGGCCCGGCGGGACGGGCCGGGCCCGACGGCGGTGTCAGCCATCGGTCCAGGTCTTGGCCACGGCCTTGAGGTGGCGCAGCATCGCCTGGACCTTGGCGGTGCGGTGCAGGTCCATGTGAGTGACCAGCCACAGGGGGGCGGCCCACTCGGGCCGGGGCGGCAGCGCCTGCACGAGCGACGGGTGATCGCCCGCCTCGATCACCGGGAAGAAGCCAAGCCCAGCGCCCGCCAGCACCGCTTCCTGCATCACCTGGGGACTGGCGCTGCGGAATGTCACCCGGTCGCGCGGGACTGCCGTGGCCAGCCAGCGGAAGAACGGCGCGGGCGACCCGTCGCTGTCCGGTCCGACGAAGCGGTGGCCCGCCAGGTCGGCATCGCCGTCGGGCAGGCCATGCCGGGCCACATAGCTGTCCGACCCGTAGAGCGCGTAGTCGATGGTGAAGTAGGGCTGCACGATGTTGTCGGGCTGGTTCGGGATCGACCCCGCGCGGATCGCCACATGCGCCTCGCCATACTCCAGCCGGTACACCCGCAGGTCGGTCAGGAAGCGCACGGTGACTTCGGGGTGGTCGCGCTGGAACTCGTCCATGGCGCGGGTCAGGCGCCCGCCGAGCGAGCCGATCGAGGTGACCACAAGCTCGCCCGTCACCGCATCGCCCCGGCCGCGGATGCGCCCCGCAAGCTGCGCGAACTGGTCGTCGGTCGCCTGTGCGACCTTCAGCAGGTCCTCGCCGGCCTCGGTCGGCGTGTAGCCGCGGGCGTGGCGCTGGAACAGCTTCACGCCCAGCCGCCCCTCCAGCGCATCGACGTGGCGGATGACGGTGGCATGGTGCACGCCCAGCGCCTCGGCCGCGCCGCTGACGGTGCCTGCGCGGGCGACGTGATAGGCGGTGCGGATCTCGTCCCAGGTGTCGATGCCCATGCGCCCTTCCCGGTCCCGTCACGCCCGTGCGGCGATGATTGGCCGACCTGTCCCGCCGCGACAAGGGCCTGCGGGCCCGGGACAAGGGGCGACTGGCCACAAATCCACGACTGAAACATCGTGAGGTCGCACCGGCGGTCCGACCCGTCGCGCCGCGGACCTGCAACACGACCGACCTGCCCGCGGGGCGCGCTTGCAGGAAAACCGGCACCTTCCGGAGTTTCACCGATCACGCAGTCGGCACCGGTTGCTGTCGCGGCCCTCCCGTGGATTTGTTGTGCGCATACGCGCAGAACCCTGTGAGAAAACGGCCATTCCGTGTTTCAGGGCGCAACCCAAGTATGGTCGGCGACGGGCAGTGCCCCACGGGATACCGACACGGCGCAAATCGCCGGGCACCGCCCGCCACATCGTCAACCGGGGTCGAAACCCCACGCAACCCGCGGGCCACAGCGCCCGCATGAACCAAAGGAACGCCACCATGCGTACGACCATCCTCTCCTCGATCGTTGCCCTCGCCATCGCCGCCCCGGCCTTTGCCAGCCCCGGCGCCGACCAGCTGGCCCGCAGCCTGGGTGTCGAACCCGGCGCCTACTCGCTGGCCGAACTGGTGCGTCTGAACGACGCCATCGAGACCGGCAGCATCGAGGGCGCCGAAGCCGCCCGCTTCATCCTGAACGGCTCGGCCGACGTCGTGTCGTCGTCGAACCCGGCGGGCGCGATCACCGCGAACGAGGCCCAGCTGATCGAGCGCGAGCAGATCCGCAACGCCACCCTGTCGTCCGACCAGATTCTGGCGGGCCTGCGCAATGACGCGACCGTGTCGGACCGCGGCGTCGTCACGCCCACGAAGGCGCTGATCGCGCAGTCGCTGGACGTGGACGCGGCGGCCTTCACCACCGCGGAACTGGTCGCGCTGGAAGCGGCGCGCACGTTCGAAGACAACGCGAAGTAACCTCCGGCACCTCCCTGTCGGAAGACCGGCCCGGCCGGTGGCGCGGGGGCCCCTTGGGGCCCCGCGTCCGCATTTGACGCGCGGCACGGTCATGCGTCAGCATCCGCGCATGAAGGTGACGCACGATACCACCGAACTTCTGGTGCTGGACCATGTGCCATGGGGCTTGGCTGTCCTGTTGATGCTGCCGCTGCTCCTGTTCACTTTCGCGGCAATCGGCATCTTCGCAGCAGGCGATTGGGCCGGAGCCGCGGGTGCAGTGCCTGGCGCTGTGCTGTTCGCGATGGCCTTGGTCGTGTTCGTGGAACGCCTGCAACTGATCCTTGACCGCCGCACGGGCACCGTGACCCTGCGCCGCCGCACCCTGTGGCGCTACCGGCAGGACACCTACGCCCTGGCCAGCCTCGCGCGCGCCCGGGTGGAGTCGAAACGCGGCTCGAAGGGCAAGCGCCTGTACCGCCCGGTGCTGGTGTTCGATGCGGGCGAGGATCGCGGTGTCTGGCCTGTGACCGAGATCTACTCCTCGGGCCAGGGCGCCGACCGCACCGCCGCGGCGATCAACCGCTGGCTGGGTCTCCCGCCCGGTTGACTCCGTGCGTCCGCGGGCGTATCCGCACCCAACTTCCGGACAGGCCCAGCCCGTCCGGTCCCGGGCCTTGCCCCGGGATCGCCCCCCGCCAGCGCGTTGCGCCCGCGGGGGCGTTTGCCGTTTGGTTGGTCCCGGCCCGGGGCCTGTGTCGAAGGAGGGATGCGATGTTCGAGAACCTGTCCGAACGCCTGTCCGGTGTCTTCGACCGGCTGACGAAGCAGGGCGCCCTGTCCGAGGCCGATGTGGCCACCGCCCTGCGCGAGGTGCGCGTGGCGCTTCTGGAAGCCGACGTGTCCCTGCCCGTGGCGCGCGATTTCGTCGCCGCCGTGCAGAAGAAGGCGACGGGCCAGTCGGTGACGAAATCGGTCACGCCCGGCCAGCAGGTCGTCAAGATCGTGCACGACGAACTGGTGCATGTGCTGCGCGGCGACGGCCCCGCCGATGCGCTCAAGATCGACAACCCGCCCGCCGCGATCCTGATGGTCGGCCTGCAGGGCGGCGGCAAGACCACGACCACGGCGAAGATCGCAAGGCGGCTGAAGGAGCGCGAGGGCAAGCGCGTCCTGATGGCGTCCCTCGACACCAACCGCCCCGCGGCCATGGACCAGCTGGCGATCCTCGGGACCCAGATCGGCGTGGACACCCTGCCCATCGTCAAGGGCCAGTCGGCGGTGGACATCGCGCGGCGGGCGAAGACCCAAGGCTCGCTCGGTGGCTACGACGTGGTGATGTACGACACCGCCGGCCGCCTGCAGATCGACGAGACCCTGATGGCCGAGGTGGCCGAGGTGTCCCGCATCGCCGACCCGCGCGAGACGCTGCTTGTGGTGGACGGCCTGACCGGCCAGGTCGCGGTCGAGGTCGCGCAGGAATTCGACGCCCGCGTGGGCATCACCGGCGTCGTGCTGACCCGGATGGACGGCGACGGGCGCGGCGGCGCGGCGCTGTCGATGCGCGCGGTCACCGGCAAGCCGATCCGCTTTGTCGGTCTGGGCGAAAAGCTCGACGCGCTGGAGACGTTCGAGGCCGAGCGCATCGCGGGCCGAATCCTCGGCATGGGCGACATCGTGGCCCTCGTCGAAAAGGCGCAGGAGGTGCTCGAGGCCGAACAGGCCGAACGCATGGCCAAGCGCTTTGCCAAGGGTCAGTTCAACATGAACGACCTCAAGGGCCAGCTTGAACAGATGCTCAAGATGGGCGGCATGGAAGGGCTGATGGGAATGATGCCCGGCATGGGCAAGATGAAGTCCCAGATGGCCGATGCCGGGTTTGACGACCGGACGCTGCGCCGCCAGATCGCGCTGATCCAGTCGATGACCAAGAAGGAACGCGCCAACCCCGACCTGTTGCAGGCATCGCGCAAGAAGCGGATCGCGGCGGGGGCGGGCCTTGATGTGGCCGAACTGAACCGGCTTCTGAAGATGCAGCGGCAGATGGCCGATGTGATGAAGAAGATGGGCAAGGGCGGGATGATGAAAAAGGCCCTGCGCCAGATGATGGGCAAGGGTGGCCCGTCGGCCGAGGATATGGCCGCGGCGCGGGCGGAACTCGCCAAGGGCGGGATGCCGAAGCTGCCTGCGGGCGGGCTTGGGGGCATGGGCGGCGGTTTCCCCGGCATGGGCGGCGGCGGGCTGAAGCTGCCCCCCGGCCTGTCGGGCTTCGGGCGCAAGAAGTGACCCCATGCTGATGGCGACGACCGTCCATATCCCGACGATCGACACCGATCGCCTGCGCCTGCGGGCGCCGCGGCTGTCGGACTTCGATGCCTACGCAGCGTTCCGCGGCGGTGAGCGGTCGCGCACCGTGGGCGGACCGTTCCCGCGCGCCGAGTCGTTCAACCACCTGTGCGGGGTCGTCGGCCACTGGC
>DBBA01000006.1 GCA_002291955.1 Rhodobacteraceae bacterium UBA996
TCCAGCACTTCGCGGGCACGGTCCACCACGGCGCCGGGCAGTCCGGCCAGCCGGGCGACCTGCACGCCATAGCTGCGGTCGGCGCTGCCATCCCGCACCTCGTGCAGGAAGATCACCTGCCCCTCCCATTCCCGCACCGCCACGGTCGCGTTGCGGACACCCGGCAGGCGCGCCGCCAAGTGGGTCAGTTCGTGGTAATGCGTGGCGAACAGGGCGCGGCAGCGGTTGACCGCGTGCAGGTGTTCCACGACGGCCCAGGCGATGGACAGCCCGTCCCAGGTGGCCGTGCCGCGCCCGATCTCGTCCAGGATTACCAGCGCGCGGGCATCGGCCTGGTTCAGGATGGCGGCGGTCTCCACCATCTCGACCATGAAGGTGGACCGTCCGCGCGCCAGGTCATCCGCCGCGCCGACCCGGCTGAAGATCTGGCTGACCATGCCGATCTCGGCCTCGGCGGCGGGCACGAAGCTGCCCGCCTGTGCCAGCAGGGCAATCAGCGCGGTCTGCCGCAGCCAGGTGGACTTGCCGCCCATGTTGGGGCCGGTCAGCAGGCGGATCGCTGCGCCATCGCCGTCGGGCGTCAGGTCGGTGTCGTTCGCGACGAAGCTGCCGCCCGACCGGCCCAGGGCGCGTTCCACCACCGGATGCCGCCCGGCCCGGATGAGGAAGCTGCGGTCGTCGGTCAGCTGCGGGCGCACCCAGTCCTCGGCCGCCGCCAGGTCGGCCAGCCCCGCCGCCACATCGACCTCGGCCAGTGCTGCGGCGGCGGTGCGCAGGGCATCGGCGCGGTCGAGGATCGCGGCTTTCAGGCTGGAATAGACACGCAGTTCGATCTCGACCGCCCGGGCGCCCGCGTTCAGGATCGCACTCTCGGTTTCAGCCAACTTCGAAGTGGTGAAGCGCAGCAGGTTCGCCGTCGTCTGCCGGTGCCGGAACGTGTCCGACAGGGGCGGGGCCAGCATCCGGGCGGCATGGGTGTCGGTCGTCTCCACATAGTAGCCCAGCACGTTGTTGTGCCGGATCTTCAGGCTGGCGATCCCGGTCTCGGTGCGCAACGCGGCCTCCATCGCCGCGATCACTGCGCGTCCTTCGTCCCGCAAACGTCGGGTCGTATCCAGGTCAGGGTCGTATCCGGCGGCCACAAACCCACCGTCGCGCGCCAGAATCGGCGGTTCGGCCACCAGCGCGGCCTCCAGCAGCGCCGTCAGATCGTCATGCCCGACAAGCGCCGTTGCCGCGCCATCCAGCAGGTCGGGCAGACCGGTCCCCAGCCGGTCGGCGATCCGCGCAGCCTCGGCCAGTGCATTGCGCACGGCGGCAAGGTCGCGCGGCCCGCCCCGGTCCATGGCCAGCCGCGACAGGGCGCGGTCAAAGTCGGGCACCCGCCGCAGCATCCCCCGCACGGCATCCCGCGCGGGACCATCGCCCGCGAACCACGCCACCGCATCCAACCGCGCGCCGATCTCCTCTCGGTCGCAGGACGGGCCGGACAGTCGCGCCTCCAGCACGCGCGCACCCGGCCCCGTCAGTGTCCGGTCCACCGCCCACAGCAGACTGCCGTCCCGCCCGCCGCCTGTGCCCTGCGTCAGTTCCAGGTTCCGCCGTGTCGCCGCGTCGATCTGTATCCGACCCGCGACCGCATCGCGCGCAGGCGGCATCAGGCGCGGCGCCGCGGCCTTTTGCGTCAGCGCCAGATAGTCGGCAATCGCCCCCATCGCGCCCAGTTCCGCGCGGGAAAACGCGCCGAACCCGTCCAGCGTGCCGACCCCGAACAGCGCACACATCCGCCGCTCGCCCCCCGTGCTGTCGAACGCCAGCGCCGGCAGCACAGTCAGCGCCGCGCCATCCACCAGATCGCGCACGTCCGCCTCGCGCGTGTCGGCCACCAGCACCTCGCGCGGCGCGATCCGCGCCAGTTCCGGCGCCAGCCGCGCCCGCGGGCAGGGCATCACCCGGAAGCTGCCGGTCGAGATGTCGGCCACCGCCAGCGCGGCGTCATCGCGCACCTCGCACCACGCGGCCAGCCAGTTGTGGCTGCGCGCATCCAGCAGCGCATCCTCGGTCAGGGTACCCGGCGTCACCAGCCGCACCACGGCGCGGGCGACGACCGACTTCGATCCGCGCCTCTTCGCCTCGGCCGGATCCTCGATCTGTTCGGCGATGGCGACGCGGAAGCCCTTGCGGATCAGCGCCAAGAGATAGCTTTCCGACGAATGGACCGGCACCCCGCACATCGGGATGTCCTGGCCCAGATGCTGGCCGCGCTTGGTCAGCGCGATGTCCAGCGCCGCCGCCGCCGCCACGGCGTCGTCAAAGAACATCTCGTAGAAGTCGCCCATCCGGTAGAACAAGAGCGCGTCCGGGTGCGCCGCCTTGATCTCCAGATACTGCGCCATCATCGGCGTGACGGCTGCGCTGTCGGTCACCCCTTGCCCCCCGTTTGCGTGCAACGATAGGGGCCGGGGCGCGGCCCCGAAAGGGTCAGTCGCGCAGAAGCTCGTTGATGCCGGTCTTGGACCGGGTCTTTTCGTCCACCCGCTTCACGATCACGGCGCAATAGAGACTGATCCCGCCCGTGGATGGCATCGACCCGGCCACCACGACCGAATACGGTGGCACCTCGCCATACATCACGGCGCCGGTCGCACGGTCCACGATCCTGGTGGACTGGCCGATGAACACGCCCATCCCCAGCACCGACCCCTCGCGCACGATCACGCCTTCCACCACTTCGGACCGCGCGCCGATGAAGCAGTTGTCCTCGATGATCGTGGGACCCGCCTGCATCGGCTCCAGCACGCCGCCGATGCCCACCCCGCCCGACAGATGGACGTTCCGCCCGATCTGCGCGCAGGACCCGACGGTGGCCCAGGTGTCCACCATCGTGCCTTCGCCCACATGGGCGCCCAGGTTCACGAAGGACGGCATCAGAACCACCCCCGGCGCGATATAGGCCGACCGGCGCACCACGGCGCTGGGCACGGCGCGGAAACCGGCGGCCTTCCAGTCGGATTCGTGCCAGCCCTTGAACTTGGAATCGACCTTGTCCCACCAGCCGCCACCCTGCGGCCCGCCCGACTGCCATTCCATGTCGGTCAGGCGGAAGCCCAGCAGCACCGCCTTCTTCGCCCACTGGTTCCCCCGCCACGCCCCGTCCGACTGGCGTTCGGCGACCCGCAGGTGCCCGCGGTCCAGCGCATCCAGCGTTTCCTCGACCGCCTCGCGCGCCGGACCCTTGGTTGTGGGGGTAATCTCGGTGCGGACCTCCCACGCGGCCTCGATGGCGGATTCCAGTTCGGCACGGTTCATCGGCGGCTCCTTGGCGGGTGGTGCGGCATCGGCTGCGCCTATAGACAGGCAGGGCTTGGGGTGCAACGTCACAAGGATCTGCCATGGACGACGACCGCCACCGCCTGTTCCGCGACGCGGGCACCGACAGCGAAGCCGCCCGCCACGTGCCCGACACGCCGCAGGGGCGGTCACCGGCCTATCGTCTGGCCTTCGCCGACGGCGACTTCCTGCTGCGCGACGAATTGCGCCCCGTCCGGCTGCAGCTCGAGCTCCTGAAGCCCGAACTGATGCTGGCCGAAGCGGGGGTCGTGTCCACCATCGTGCTGTTCGGCGGCGCCCGCATCCTGGAACCCGCGCAGGCGCACACCGCGCGCACACCGACGCTTGCCGGACTGGCGCCTTTCTATGACGAGGCGCGGCGCTTCGCGCGCCTGGTGACCGAACGCAGCCTGGCGAACGGCCATGCGGGGCGCGAGAATGTCATCGTGACCGGCGGCGGTCCCGGCGTGATGGAGGCCGGGAACCGCGGCGCGGCCGAGGCGGGGGGCGTGTCCATCGGGCTGAACATCGTGCTGCCCCACGAACAGCAGCCGAACGACTGGGTCACGCCCGAACTGTGCTTCAACTTCCACTACTTCGCGATCCGCAAGATGCATTTCCTGATGCGGGCGCGGGCCATCGCCGTGTTCCCCGGCGGGTTCGGCACCCTGGACGAGATGTTCGAGGCGCTGACCCTGATCCAGACCGGCCGCATGGCCCGCGTGCCGTTCCTGCTGTTCGGGCGGGATTTCTGGACGCGCATCGTCAACTGGGACGCCCTGGCCGAGGCCGGGACGATCGCGCCCGAGGATCTGGACCTGTTCCAGTTTGTCGAGACTGCGGACGAGGGGCTGGCCGCCATCGACGGCTGGTCGGGGGTAGGC
>DBBA01000001.1:0-14156 GCA_002291955.1 Rhodobacteraceae bacterium UBA996
GAACGCGGCCCCGCGCCCGCCCGCCTCGACACCGCACGGGACCTCCTTGCCCGCCTCGACACCGTCGTTTCTCACGGGCCCGAGATGCTGGACATGGCCGCTTACGCCGACCTCAACACGGCCCTCCATGCCACCATCCTCGACATGGCCGCCTCGCCGGTCCTGTCGCGCGAGATCGCCCGCGCCGTCGCGCTGCCCTTCGCCGGCCCCTCGGCGTTCCTCACCGAACAGACCGACGTGCTGGCGTTCCGCCGCACGCTCACCGGCGCGCAGGACCAGCACCACGCGATCATCGACGCCATCGCCGCCCGCGAAGGCAGCCGCGCCGAAGCCATCGCCCGCGAACACGCGCGGCTGGCCCGCCGCAACCTCGATTACGTGCGCACCGTGGACCGCGCCCTGATCGCGCGCATCCCCGGGCTTGCCCTTGTGAAACCCTGAGAGGAGGAGGAACCCCATGGCCCCCACGAACCTGCAACAGGTGCTCGACGCCGCCGGAAACGCGGTCACGCTCCTGCGCAACGCCCGCACCGGCGCCTACGTCTACCCGGTCGTCGCGCCCGAATTCCACAACTGGCGCGACGAACAGCGCGCCTGGCGCGAAAGCGCGGTGCTGTTCGACCAGTCGCACCACATGGCCGAACTGAAGGTCACCGGCCCCGACGCCGAGAAACTGCTGTCCCACCTCGCCGTCAACAGCTTCAAGGGCTTCACCCCCGGCAAGGCCAAGCACTTCGTCCCCGTGACGCCCGCAGGCCACGTCATCGGCGACGTCATCATGTTCCGCGAGACGGAGACCGAGTTCAACCTCGTCGGCCGCGCCCCCACCATGTCCTGGGTGATGTTCCACGCCGAAACCGGCGGCTACACCGTGGACGTGGCGCATGACCCGCGCTCGCCGTCCCGCCCCGGCGGCAAGCCGGTCATCCGCCGCCACTACCGCTTCCAGGTGCAGGGCCCGAACGCCCCCGCGATCCTGGAACGCCTGAACGGCGGCCCGGTGCCCGAGATCAACTTCTTCAACATGGACTGGATCACCGTCGGCGGCACCCGCGTCCGCGCCCTGCGGCACGGCATGGCGGGCGTGCCCGGTCTGGAACTCTACGGGCCCTACGAGGACTACGACCGCATCCGCGACGCGATCCTGGCCGCGGGCGAAGGCCACGACCTCGTCCCCGTCGGGTCCCGCGCCTACGCCACCAACACGCTGGAATCGGGCTGGATCCCCTCGCCCCTGCCCGCCGTCTACACGGGCGAGGCGCTGCGCAAGTACCGCGAATGGCTGCCCGCGAACAGCTACGAGGCGTCCGGCACCATCGGCGGCAGCTTCGTCTCCGACAACATCGAGGACTACTACGTCACGCCCTACGAGATCGGCTACGGCATCTACGTCAAGTTCGACCACGACTTCATCGGCCGCGAGGCACTGGAAAAGATTGCGGACCAGCCGCACCGCCGCAAGGTGACGTTCGAATGGAACTCGGACGACGTGGTCAAGGCCTACGCCACCATGTTCGACCGCGAAGGCCCGAACGTGAAGTACATGGACTGGCCGCTGTCGAACTACGCCTCCACGTCCTTCGACCGCATCATGATGGGCAACCGCGTGGTGGGCGCGTCCATGTTCGGCGGCTACAGCTACAATGAAAAGCGGATGCTGTCGCTCGGCATGGTCGATCCCGACATCAAGGAGAACGACATCCTGACACTCGTGTGGGGCGAACCCGACGGCGGCACCGGCAAGACGACCGTCGAACCCTCGACCCAGATCGACATCCGGGTGAAGGTGTCGGCCGTCCCCTACAGCCGCGACGCGCGCGAAAGCTACGTCGAAAGCTGGCGCACGCGGGCGGCGTGACGGTCCACGAAAAGGGTAGGGTGGGCAATGTGCCCACCCTGTCCACCCCAAACGGCGGACTTTCCACGAGGGGTCAGAGAAACCCGCCCGGAGCAGCCGCGAAGCGGCCCGGGCAGCGGATGGCCGCCCCCACGGCCAGCCGCTTTGGTGCCACCAGCGCGCGTTCAACCGTCGCCCTGACCTGACGCCATGACGTGCAGACCACGGGCGTTGCAGCGGCTGCCCGCGGCCATGCGCTGCCCTTCCGTTGCACACGGGCCACTGTCTGGTCCGCCCGCTAGCCAGGATGCCGATCCGGCCATTGCGTCATCGCAGGGCCCAGCCACCAGAAACACGCTGCACACGCGCATTGCGAGGGGGGCGCCCCAGCCGCTACCTTTGGCGCATGACCTTGATGCTCACCGACGACCATTTCCTGAAGGCACCGTCGTCGGGCCTGCCCGAAGACACGGTGCTCGCCATCCTGCTTTTCATTGCGGGATTCGGAGTCCTGCTGGCCGTAACGATCTTTCCTCTCGTTGCGCGGCGCAGGACCAAACCCTGCAGATGGGTGCGCGACGCACCGCGGTCGTCAGCAAGGTCGATGGACCGGTTTGTCTGCCGGACATGCGGCGTGGAGGGCTTCACGACATCGGGTCGCCCACCGGCGACATGCAAGCGAAACATACGCGAGACACCGCTTTGATCCGCGGCAACCCTTGGGCAAGCACTGTGCTGCGCCGGTCCTTCCCGCAACGTCCTCTGCACGCAGAGTTGGTCAACCAAGGTTGACCAGACCCTAACGTGCACACCCCTTCGCAAGCGAATTCAACGACTTGACCGTTTGTGCACATGTGCACAAACCGGGGTCTCCCCCTACATCAGCTCCTCGACCGTCGCCTTGTCCGGGTAGAACGCCAGATACCCCGCGATCCGCTCCATGCCCGCCTTCGGCGCCTCATAGGACCAGACAGCATCCTTCAGGAGCGTGCTTTTCGTCTGGATCGAGTAATAGCTCGCCTGCCCCTTCCACGGGCAGGTGGACGTGCGGGTGGACGGCTCCATGAGCCCCATCGCCACGTCCGTCCGCGGGAAATAGATCACCGGGGGGTAACTGCCCTCGGTCAGCTCCAGCACCCGGTCGCTCTCCCCGATCACCGCGCCCCCGGCGCGGACAACCCAGGACCCCGGATGCTGCCGGATCGTGATGTGGTCGGCCATGGTCGAGGTCCCCCCTGTTGCCCCGCGCGGACCCTAGCACCGCCGCGCCGCCTCACAAGGGCGCGCAGGCCGCCGCCAGCCAGGCCCGCGCCGCCGGACTGACCCGGGGACCGACCTTGTCCAGAACCTCGGCATGGTAGGCATCCAGCCAGGCCCGGTCCTCGGGCGCCAGCAGCCCCGCGTCGATCAGGCGGCGGTCGATGGGAACCCAGGTCAGCGTCTCGAACCCGTGGAACCGGCGCCCCGGGTCGCCGCCCGGCACCTCGGCGGCCTCGGTCACCACGATCAGGTTCTCGATCCTGATGCCGTAGTCCCCTTCCCGATAGTGGCCGGGCTCGTTCGACAGGATCATCCCCGCCTCCAGCGGCACGTCCGAGATGCGGGAAATCCGCTGCGGCCCCTCGTGGACGGACAGATAGGTGCCCACCCCGTGCCCCGTCCCGTGGTCATAGTCCATGCCGACCGACCACAGCGCCACGCGGGCGAGCGTATCGATGTGCCCCCCCGCCACGCCCGGCGGAAACCGCAACCGGCTGAGGGCGATGACACCCCGCAGGACGCGGGTAAAGGCCGCGCGCTGGTCCGGGCGCGGGTCGCCCACCGCGACGGTGCGGGTGATGTCGGTCGTCCCGTCCAGGTACTGCCCGCCGGAATCGACCAGCAGCAACTCCCCGGGCCGCACGGGCCGGTCGGTCTCCCGCGTGACCCGGTAGTGCACGATGGCCCCGTGCGCGCCTGCCCCGCTGATCGTGTCGAAACTGATGTCCAGCAGCGCGTTCGTCGCGCGCCGGAACCCCTCCAGCGCGGTGACCACGCCGATCTCGGTCAGTCCGCCCGTGGGCGCTTCCCGGTCAAGCCAGCACAGGAATTCCACCATCGCCGCCGCATCGCGCAGATGGGCCGCGCGGGTGCCCGCGATCTCGGCCGCGTTCTTGCGCGCCTTGGGCAGAATGCAGGGGTCGGCGCCCCAGGCAACCGCCACGCCCGCCGCCTCCAGCGCCTGCGACACGGCCAGCGGCGCGGTCCCCCGGTCCACGCGCACGGGTCCGGTCAGCCCCGCCAGCGCGCCTGCCAGCGCACCGGGAGGATGCACGGCCACGTCCGGCCCCAGGTGATCGCGCAGGTCTGCAACACGCGCGGGGTCCAGGAACAGATCCACCCGCCCGTCGTCATGCAGCACGGCAAAGGCCAGCGCGACCGGCACCTTCGGCAGGTCCGCGCCGCGGATGTTCAGAAGCCAGGCGATGCCGTCGGGCAGGGTCAGCACCGCCGCGCGCTGCCCGGCCTCGGCCAGCGTGCGGGCCACGCGGGCGCGCTTGTCCGCCGCCGCCTCGCCCGCCAGGTCCAGCGGATGCGCAACCACCGGCCCCGCAGGCGGCGCAGGACGGTCGGTCCACACCCGGTCGATCGGGTTCGCGCCCGGAACCAGCACAACGCCGGGCGCGGCCTCGCGCAGGCGGGCGATCACGTCGGCGGTGTGCAGCCAGGGGTCGAAGCCGACCCGCGCGCCGTCAGGCAGGCGGTCCTTCAGCCACGGCCCGAGCTTCGTTTCCGGCCAGTGCACCGGCGTGAACGCGCCAAGGTCCACCTGCGCCTTCACCTGCACCCGGTAGCGCCCGTCGATGAACACGCCCGCCTCGGTCGCCAGCACCGCGCAGAACCCCGCCGACCCGGTGAACCCGGTCAGCCAGGCCAGCCGGTCGTCACAGGGTGCCACATACTCGCCCTGATGCGCATCGGCGCGGGGGACGATCCAGCCGTCCAGCCCCTCGGCCTGCATCAGGGCGCGGAGCGCGGCCAGACGCGGCGGGCCGTCGGCAGGCCGGGTGGTGGTGTCAAAGGTCTGGAACATCAGGGGCCTCGGCAATCGGGCGGGGGTACGGCATCGGCCAGCGCGACCAGCACGGCCGCCTCGGCCGCCGACACGGGCCCGGCGGCGCCGGGACAGGCGGCCGCGCGGAACTCGGCCAGCGCGGCGGCGGTGGCCGGACCGGCCGCGCCATCCATCGGACCTGCCGCAAAGCCGCCAAGGTTCAGATACAGTTGCAACGTGCCCGCATCGCCCCCGGCGATCCGCGCCACGGTTTCATCCCCGCCGGGATCAAGCGCGATATCCGCCCAACCGAGCGTCCGCGTCACGAAATGCGCGCCATCACGGAATTCCACCTGGGCGACCGCAAGGCCCACGATCTCGCACGCCCGGCAACCGTCGTTCAGCACATCGCTGACCACGAAGCGCTGCGTGCCGTCGGCCAGCACCCGGTGCGCACCGATCACGATGCGGCCCCCGGGAAAGGCCTGCGGATAGCGCTGGACCAGGGTCTGGGACGCACGATCCCCCGGCGGGGCAGGGTCGGTGACCTCGCCGGGATGCAGGATGCCGAAGCGCCCGTTCAGGAACAGCATCTGGTCGTTGGTGTTGGCAAGGCCCGGGAAGAACACCGTGCCCGCATCGACTGCGCCCCGTTCGGCGAAATCGGTCAGGATGCCGGGCAGGTCGTAGCCGTCGCCCGCGGGCGGGCGGGGCCGCGCCATGCGTTCGGCAAAGGCAAGGCCCTCAGGCGACGCGCCCTTGCCCGTCAGGCAGGCCAGCCAGCCCGGCACGCCGTCCGGGAACGGCGAACAGTCCCATCCGTCGGCGATCACGGCACCGGGACCGGCCACATCGGCGGCGGTGCCGGGCGTGGCGAACACCAGCGCGGACGTCAGGCCAATCAGGACAGTGCGCATCCAGGACATGGGGACCTCGGGCCAGCGGGGCGGGTCCTCCCGCCGCACGCGCGACCGTAACAGCCCGCGCTCCCGCGGCAAGCCGCTTCGCGGTGCGCCGGGTCAGCCGCCCGGGATGTCGCCCAGCAACACGCCGGGCGCCTGCTGCGGCGCAAGGGGACCCGCCCAGACGGCGATGATCGTCAGCATCAGCGCCAGCGTGCCGGTCAGGACTCCGGCCCAGCCCAACGGGGCGGCAGGCAAGGTGGTATCGGTCATGGCGGGCCCTCCGTTCCCGCGACGCTGGACCATACCGCCGACTCTGTTGCGGGTTTGGCGTCTGCGGGGGCGCTCAGTCTGTCCCCCTATCCGGCGCGCCGCATCGTCCGGCCCATGCCCATCACCCGGGCCCGCGCACGGGGATCGCTGTCGAACAGGCTGGCGAGCTGCTCGGTCATCGCGCCCGCCAGCTGCTCCACGTCGGTGATCGTCACCGCGCGCTGGTAGTACCGCGTCACGTCATGCCCGATGCCGATGGCGATCAGTTCCACCGCGCGGCGCCGCTCCACCATGGCGATCACGTCGCGCAGGTGCTTCTCGAGGTAATTCGCCGGGTTCACCGACAGCGTGGAATCGTCCACCGGCGCCCCGTCCGAGATCACCATCATGATCTTGCGCACCTCGGGCCGGGCGAGCATCCGGCGATGCGCCCATTCCAGCGCCTCGCCGTCGATGTTCTCCTTGAGGAGCCCTTCCTTCATCATCAGGCCCAGGTTCGCCCGCACCCGCCGCCACGGCGCATCCGCGCGCTTGTACACGATGTGGCGCAGGTCGTTCAGCCGCCCCGGCGCGGGCGGACGGCCTGCCGCCAGCCACTTCTCGCGCGCTTGGCCCCCCTTCCACGCCCGCGTGGTGAAGCCCAGGATTTCCACCTTCACGTCGCAGCGTTCCAGCGTGCGCGCCAGCACGTCGGCGCAGATCGCCGCGATGCTGATCGGGCGCCCGCGCATGGACCCCGAGTTGTCGAGCAGCAGCGTCACCACCGTGTCGCGGAACTCGGTGTCCTTTTCCACCTTGAAGGACAGGGGCGTGGTCGGGTTCGCCACGACCCGCGCCAGACGCCCGGCATCCAGCGTCCCTTCCTCCAGGTCGAACTCCCACGCGCGGTTCTGCTGCGCCTGCAACCGCCGCTGCAGCTTGTTGGCCAGCCGCCCGACCGCGCCCTTCAGGGGGTCCAGCTGCTGGTCGAGGTACGCGCGCAGCCGGTCCAGCTCGGCGGGTTCCGCCAGATCCTCGGCCCCGATCTCCTCGTCGAAGTCGGTCAGGAATACCGCGTAATTCGGGTCCGCGTCCGAGTATGGCGGCGGCGGCGGGGGTTCCATCGGCTGGTCGCTGTCGGGAAGCTCGGCCTCGTCCGACATGTCCACATCGGCCATGTCGTCCATGCTGACCTGCGCTTGGCTCGCGTCGTCGGTCTGGTCCTGACTGCGCTCGGGGTTGGCCTCGGCCTCGTCCTCCTGCTCCTCGTCCTCGCCGGTGCTTTCGGGATCGTCGTCGGGGTCCTCGTCCGCGGTGTCGTCCTGATCGTTCTCCAGATCGTCGGGGTCGTCGCCCAGCTGGTCACCGTAGCCCAGATCCTCGATCACGCGGCGGGCGAGCTTGGCAAACGCCGTCTGGTCGGCCAGCGCGCCCTGCACACCGTCGAGCGTGCCCCCCGCCTGCGTCTCGATGAACCCGCGCCACAGGTCCATCACGTTGTCGGCGCCCTTGGGCATCGCCCGCCCGGTCGCCAGATGGCGCACAAGGTATCCCGCCGCAACCGACAGGGGCGCGTCAGAGGCCTGCCGGATCTGCGCATAGCCCTTGCGCTCGGCCTCGTGCGCGATCCGCGCGTCGATGTTGCCCAGCGTCCCGGGCATGTCGCGCGCGCCCAGCGCCTCGCAGCGCGCGGTCTCCATCGCGTCGTACAGGTCGCGCGCCATCTGGCCCTGCGGCATGTAGCGCGCAGCCACCCCCGCATCGTGGTGCTTGCGCCGCAGCGCGAGCGAATCGGCCGTGCCGCGGGCCAGCAGCACCTCGTCCCGGGTCATCCGGCGGCTGACCTGCGGCAGGCGCACGCCATCGGCGGTCAGCCCGGGCGGATCGACCGAATAGGTGACGGCCAGTTCCGGGTCGTCGGCCAGCACGCGGGTGGCTTCGGCCAGCGCCTTCTTGAACGGATCGGCGGGGTTGGGATCGGCAGGTTTCGACATGGCCCCGGTATCCCACCGGGCGGGGCAGGCGGCAAGGGGGGAGGCTTCAGGCGTTGGGCAGAAGCGCCCGGCACTCGGCCACCCGCGCCGCAGCCATGTCCCGCGCCTGCGCGCGCCGGTCGGCCTGCCCGAACGCGCCCTGCGCGAACAGCCCGGCTGCGGCCGCCTTCGCCTCGATCCGCCAGGCCATCGCCTGATGGTCGGGCAGGTCGGGCACCGCGGCTGCCATTGCGCCGGTCAGATCGGCCAGGTCATCGCGCAGCCGCGCCGTCACCTCGGACCCCGGCCCGTCGAACAGGCGCTGGTGTTCCATCAGGGCCGACAACCGCCCGGTGCAGGTGGCGAACAGGCGGAGCAGATCGCGGGGCGCATCGGGCAGACCATCCCCGGCGCGCGCAGGGCACGCGAGGCTGGCGAGAAGTGCCAGCACTATGCCTGCAACCATTCTCATGGCGCCCAGTCTGCAGGCGAATGTGTTAATTTCCCGCCCGCGCAACGGTCGCTTTGCGAACACATTGCGCAACAGCCCCTGCAACAGGGCCGGTGGACAAGCCGCCCCGCCTGCGCCACCAAGACCCGGGGGAGACGCGCATCCGATGACACCCGACCAGCTTGCCGACACCGTCCTCGCCCGCCTTGGCCCCGGCCGGCGCATCGTCGCCATCGCGGGCGCCCCCGGATCGGGCAAGTCCACCCTGGCCGAGGCGCTGGTGGACACCCTCAACGCCCGCGCCCCCGGGCAGGCGGCGCTCCTGCCGATGGACGGGTTTCACTACGACGACCTGTTCCTCGTCCCCGCGGGCCTGCGCGAACGCAAGGGTGCGCCCGACACCTTCGACGCCGCGGGCTTCGGTCACGCCCTGCGCCGCCTCCGCGCCGCCGACGAACCCCACGTCGCGGTCCCCGTGTTCGACCGGAAACTGGAAATCGCCCGCGCGGGCGCCCGCCTGATCCCGGCCACCGCGCGGATCATCGTGACCGAGGGCAACTGGCTGCTCCTTGACCGCGCGCCGTGGTCCGACCTCGCGCCCCTCTACGACCTGACACTGGCGCTTGATGTCCCCGAGGTGGAACTGGAACGCCGCCTGACCGACCGCTGGCTCGGCTTCGGCTTCGACCCCCAGCGCGCCCGCGACTGGGTGGCGTCCAACGACATGCCCAACGCGCGCCTCGCCACGCAGGGCTCGCGCCCCGCCGACATCACGATCCGTCAGACGTCCGATCCCGCGGGCTGATCGCCAAGGAACGCATCCAGCGCCGCCCGCCCCTCGTCCAGCCGCGGCGGGGCAAGGTCGTAGCGCACCGGCGTCGCCGACAGCTTCAGCGGGTTGCCCAGCACACGAACGGGGCCAAGCGTGGGGTGCTCCATCGTGACCACACCACCCCGCGCGGCCACCTGATCGGACGCCAGCACCTCGTCCACCCGCTGCACCGGGCCCACGGGAACCTTCCGCGCCTCCAGCCCCGCGACGATCTGGTCCCGCGTCAGCGCCGCCAGCGCCGCCGACAGCACCGGGATCAACCGATCCCGGTTTACCACCCGCGCCGAGTTCGTGGCGAAATCCGCGTCCGCCGCCAGCCCCGGCAGGCCCAGGAAATCGCAGAACCGCGCGAACTGCCCGTCATTGCCCACCGCCACGATGACATGGCCGTCGCTGGCCGCGAACACGTCATAGGGCACGATGTTGGGGTGCCCATTGCCCCGCCGCTGCGGCGCGACACCGGACGTCAGCGTGTTCACGCCCTCGTTGATCAGCCACGCCACCTGCGCATCCACCAGCGCGAGGTCGATGTGCTGCCCCACGCCCGTCCGGTCGCGGTAGCGCAGCGCCGCAAGGATACCGACGGTGGCATACATCCCGCACATCACGTCGGCGATCCCCACGCCCACCTTCATCGGGCGCCCATCGGGTTCCCCGGTCAGGCTCATGATCCCGCCATAGCCCTGCGCGAGCAGATCGTACCCCGGCTTGTCCCGGTGCGGTCCGGTCTGCCCAAAGCCCGAGATCGAACACCACACCAGCCCCGGATGCCGCGCCCGCACGGTCGCGTGGTCGAGGCCATACTTCACCAGCCCCCCGGGCTTGAAGTTCTCGACCACCACATCCGCCCGCGCCGCCAGCCGGAGGACCGTGGCCTGCGCGGCAGGGTCGGCCAGATCCAGCGCCACCGACCGCTTGTTGCGGTTGGCCGCCACGAAATACGCCGACACGTCGCTGACCCCGCCCTCCGGGTCGGGCACGTACGGGGGCCCCCAGCCGCGGGTGTCGTCGCCCGCGCCGGGCGCCTCGATCTTCCAGACCGTGGCCCCCAGATCACCCAGCAACTGCGTGGCCGTAGGGCCCGCCAGGATGCGCGACAGGTCCAGCACCACAAGGCCATCCAGCGCTCCGGGCGCGCTGCGGGTCTCGGTCATCGGCGGGCCTCCCTCTGGCACTGCCCCGTCATTCCCGCGAACCCGACCGGGTGCAAGGGGCACCGTCAGATGGCGATCGGCACCGCGAACTCGGCCCGGAACCACGGGCCTGTCGTCGCGGCCCGCACCTCGAGCCGCCACATCCGGTCGACCGGCGGGCTGTTGCGCGTCACGATCCGGCGGAACCCGGGGATGGTGATCTGTGCCGAGAACCTGACCTACGCCTGCGCCCGGCTCCGGTCGAGCGGCGGAACCGGCTTCGGCTCCACGCCCGCAGGCAAGGCGATCCGCACCGGCACCCCGCGCGAGATGTCGGTCGCCGCGGGCACCGTGACCTCGGTCGACCAGACCGGAAACGCCTCGCGCCGGTAGGGCCGGGTGGCGCTGTCGCGGGTGTCGGCGCTTTCATGGATGTCGATGCACGTCAGGACCAGCCGCCAGTCCCCGGTCGGCGCAACCGACCGCGCCAGCACCACCCGCCCGCGCAACTCGGTCCCCAGGGGCACCGGCGCCGGCCCGTCGATCACCAGATCGGCCGCGCCGAAGGCCCGCCAGCGCGCCCACCAGCGCCAGCCGAGCGCACCCTGCCACAGGACGGTGCCCAGAAGCCCGGCCTGCACCACGACCAGAGGGTTGAAGTCGGGGTCGTTGATATCGACGATCCACGGCCAGCCCAGCATCCAGCCCAGCCACCCGGCCCCGCCCGCCACGGCCAGCGCCATCACCCCGTGCTGGACCGCGCGCGGGCCGGGCGCCGAACGGTCGGCCGACCGGTCCGCCGTCAGCCGATGCCCGCCCACGACCCGCCGCCGCGCCATCTGCCCGGTTTCCCCAACTTCCAGTCGGGCGCAGGATAAGCCGCGACAGCGTCAGCGCGCCAGACGGTCCGCGAACCGGCCGATCACGGCGGCATAGATGTCGCGCTTGAACGGCACGATGCCCGCCACCAGGTCGTCACCTCGCATCCACTGCCAGCGCCCGAACTCTGGGTGCGCCGTGTCGATCCGGATCGCGGCCTCGGGCGCCACCAGCCGCATCAGGAACCAGCGCTGCCGCTGCCCGCGCCAGCGCCCCTTCCACGCCCCGCCCCGCAGCGCCTCGGGCAGGTCATAGGCCAGCCAGTCGGGATGCTCGGCCTCGACCGCCACAGCCCCGGGTGCCAGCCCCACCTCCTCGCCCAGCTCGCGCAGCGCGGCCTCCAGCGGCGCCTCGCCGTCGTCGATGCCCCCCTGCGGCATCTGCCAGGCGCCCGGCATGTCCAGCCGCTCGCCCGCGAACACCAGACCCGCCCCGTTCACCAGCACGATGCCCACGCAGGGGCGATAGTCGGCAAGCGCCGCGTCCTTGTGCTTCGACATGCTGCAAATATCCTCGGGGGGGTGCCGGGGCCTTCGGCCACGGTCGGGGGGCAGACAGCCCCCCGCCCGGCCGCCCGCCCGCGCAGGCCTACTCGACCGGCGCCAGCTTCGACAGCCCCTTCAGGATGTCGATCGCATAGGCCAGCTGATAGTCCTCGACCCGCAGCGCGGCCGCGGCCTCGGCGCGCGCGCGTTCCTCCTCGACCTTCTGGCGCTCGCCCTCGGACAGCGAGTCGTTCGTCAGGCTGCCCCGCAGGTCGGCCTCGGTGCGGGCGGGCCGCTCGGGCGTGGCCTCGGCATCCGGGTCGGCCGGAGCGCGGGCGGGCTGTTCCACCACGATGTCGGGGGAAATCCCCAGAGCCTGGATCGACCGGCCCGACGGCGTGTAGTAGCGCGCCGTGGTCAGCCGCATCGCGCCATCGCCGCGCAGCGGCACCACTGTCTGCACCGACCCCTTGCCGAAGCTCTTGGTGCCGATCACCACCGCCCGGTGGTGGTCCTGCAGCGCGCCCGCCACGATCTCGGACGCCGATGCCGACCCGCCGTTGATCAGCACGACCAGTGGCTTGCCCTGCGCCAGATCGCCCGGCGTGGCGTTGTAGCGCTCGCCATCCTGCGGCTCGCGCCCGCGGGTGGACACGATTTCCCCGGCCTCCAGGAACGCATCCGACACCCGGATCGCCTGGGTCAGCAACCCGCCCGGGTTGTTGCGCAGGTCCAGGACCACGCCCGACACCTTGTCGATCCCGCCCGCCTCCTCGATCGCCTGGGCCAGCCCGGCTTCCAGGTTCGGATAGGTCTGGTCGTTGAACGTGGTGACCCGCAGCACCACGGCCTCGCCTTCCATGCGCGTGCGCACGGCGGTCAGCCGGATGGTGTCGCGGATGATCGACACGTCGAAGGGTTCGGTCTGGCCCTCGCGCACGATGGTGATGACGATCTCGGACCCGACCGGCCCGCGCATCAGTTCAACGGCGGCATCCAGCGTCAGACCCAGGACGGATTCGCCGTTCACATGGGTGATGAAGTCCCCCGCCTCGACCCCCGCCAGATCGGCGGGCGTCCCGTCGATGGGCGACACGACCTTGACGAAGCCTTCCTCCTGCGTGACCTCGATGCCAAGACCGCCGAACTCGCCTCGGGTCTGCACCCGCATGTCGGCGGCGTCATTGGCCGACAGATAGCCCGAGTGCGGATCCAGCGAGGTGAGCATGCCGTTGATCGCCGCCTCGATCAGCGCCTTCTCGTCCACCTCCTCGACATACTGGGCGCGGATGCGCTCGAAGATGTCGCCGAACAGTTCCAGCTGTTCATAGACCGTCGCCCGGCTGGCGTTGTCCTGCGCGATCAGCGGACCGGCCACTTGCGTCGCAAGCACCAGTCCCGCCAGGATGCCCGCCGTGCTGGCCATCAGGTACTTCTTCATCGCGTCGCGTCCCCTGCCTGTTCGAACCAGGGCGCCGGGTCCACCGGTGCGCCTGCATTCCTGACTTCCATATAAAGCGTTTCCGTCCAGTATGCGCCACCCGCCGCAGCGGACCGGCCGAAATACGCTGCGCGCCCCGTTCTGGCCGCGGACCCGCCCTCCGGGCCGTCACCCGGTTCCGCCCCCGGCATCGACGCCAGCACCGTGCCCGGCGCGACCACCGACCCTTCGGCCGCATACAGGTCGCCAAGGCCCGCCAGAGCGATCAGATATCCCGGCTGCGGCTCCAGCACGATCACGTTTGCGTAGTCCAGAAGCGGTCCGGCATAGCGCACCGTGGCCGCCCACGGGGCCAACACGGGGGCCCCCGGCGCCGTCGCGACCACCAGACCGGGCCGCGCGATCCCGGCCGCGTCGGCCTCGCCGAAGCGGCGCAGCACCGTACCGCGCACCGGCAGCGGCAGCGCCGTCCCCGCGGCCGCGAAATCCGGCGTCGCCGCCGCCGCAGCCGGCGCGATCTCGGCCAGACCCGCGGCAAAGGCATCGAGCGTATCCGCCGAGGTCAGCAGCCGCGCCACCTCGGCCGGGTCCGACAGATAGGGCGTCGGCAGGTCGCGCCGTTCGGCCGCCGCTTCCGACAGGTCCACCCGCGCGTCCTGCGCCGACGCGAGCCCCGCATCCAGCAGCGACAGCGCCGCCGCCTGCTCGGCCCGGATGTCCGACAGCGCCGCCAGCCGCGCCGCCAGGGCCGAGGTCTCGACCGCCAGCGCGGCGCGCACATCGGCCAGCACCATGCCCGCCCGCAGCGACGGCAGCGCACCATCGGGATGCAGCACCAGCCCCGCGCCGGTCTCGCGGTCCAGCGCCAGCATCAGCCCGGTCAGCTGCATCAGCCGCGCCTCGTCCGCCGCCAGTTCGGCCTCGGCCTGCGCCGCGC
>DBBA01000001.1:14491-14633 GCA_002291955.1 Rhodobacteraceae bacterium UBA996
GCGCCGCGCGCAGGGCCGACGTGCGCAGGGCCGACCGCAGCGCCTCCAGCCCGGCCTCATAGGCAGCAATCGTCTGCGACAGCGCCGCGATCCGGTCGCGCGCCCCCGTGGCACCCGCATGCAGCGCCTCGGCCGCGCGCAG
>DBBA01000239.1 GCA_002291955.1 Rhodobacteraceae bacterium UBA996
GCGGCGGCGTCGCGGCGGCCGGGCGCACCGTCGTCGGGCGAGACAAGGCGGCGGAGCGGCGCGAACAGGCCACCCTCGGACTCGGGCCCGGTCGCGGCGGCGTCATCGCCGGACGCATCGTCATCCTGTCCGCCACCGCCGCTGTCATCGCTTCCAGCGTTATCGCCGCCGTCACCGGCACCGTCATCGGTGCCGTCGTCACCGCCATCCTCTCCGCCGTCGTCGTCGCCGTCGTCCTGCGCGACCGCCGCCGAGACCCAGGACAGTCGGTCATCGACCAGAGGCACCGCGAGCGAGATCGCGACCACGACCAGCCATGCCCGCACCCAAACCTGACCTGCCATCCTGCTGCCCTTCCTGCTTCGGCACCGCCCTCGGCGCCACACCTGTCAAACCGTTGACGGGGACCCTCGCCTTGTCCCGTCGGAATGACTACGAGTGAGGACCGGGAATATTCCCTGCGCCTGCACGTTGTCACCCGGAACAAGACGCGACGGAAGAATGCCCAGCCCTGCCCCCGACAGCTTTGCCGACGACCTGATCGCCCTGCTGCCGAACCTGCGGCGCTTTGCGCTGTCGCTGGCCCGTGCTGGTGACGTGGCCGATGACCTCGTGCAGATCACCGTGGAGCGCGCATTGATGGCCCGCGACCGCTACGATCCCGCGGCACGGCTGGATGCCTGGTGCTTCCGCATCTTGAAGAACGCCTGGATCGACATGACCCGCCGCACCCGCATCCGGGGCGTGTCGGTGGACGTGCACGACACGCCCGAGGCAGCGGTGACCTCGGGGACCGAGTCCGAGGACCGCCTGATGGTGGACCAGGTGCTCGGCGCGATGGCGGGGCTGAGCGACGATCACCGCGAGGTGCTGACGCTCGTCTGCCTCGAGGAGATGAGCTACGCCGAGGCGGCCGAGGTGATCGGGGTGCCCAAGGGAACGGTGATGAGCCGTCTGGCCCGCGCTCGCGCTGCGCTTGCCGAAAAGCTGGGAATAGGCTGACGCCTGGTGCGTAAACGGGTTGTGACAGGACGGATGCGCCTGACGGACACGGTGATCGGGGACGACGCGGATGGATGATGAAACGCTGATGGCCTATGCGGACGGGGAACTGGACCCCGCCACGGCGGCGCAGGTTGCGGCAGCAGCGGCGACCGACCGGGACGTGGCCGCCCGGATCGAGATGTTCCGCCGGACGCGGGCGGCGCTGGCGGCCCATCGGAGCGCACCACCTCTGCCCGACGCCATGGCCGAACGGCTGGCTGAACGCATCCGGTCGGCCGCTGCGCCTGTCGTGGCGCCTGCCGCCGTGGCGACGGCGGAACCCGCGGCTGCGCCGTCCGGGGCGACGGTCGTGCCACTTCCCGCCCATCGCCCCCTGGTCTGGCCGGTGGCACTGGCGGCAAGCCTCGCGCTGGCGGTGGGTCTGGGGACGGGCCTGCAGCTGGGCGCCCCCGGCGAAGCCCCGGTCCGCGGAGCGGCGGTGACGGCGCTGGATGCGCCCGGATTGCCCGAGGCGCTGGCGACCCTGCCCGCGGGCGATCGCACCACCCTGCCCGACGGCACCGAACTGGCCATGGTCGCCAGCTTCCGCGGACCCGATGGTGCCTTGTGCCGCGAATTCGAGACGGTGCGCGCCGACGCCGACACCCTGGTGTCGGTCGCCTGCCACGACGGGTCGGGGACGGGACCCGCCTGGGACGTGCGGTTCGCGCTGGCCGCGGCCCCCGACAGCGGCGGCTACGCGCCCGCCTCGTCCATCGAGGCGCTCGAGGTGTGGCTGGACGTCACCGGGATGGGCGAATCGCTGACGCTGGAGGACGAGGCCGCGGCGCTGGCAGGGCTGGCCCCCTGACGCGGGCAGACCCAGCGGCGGTGAACGGGACATCGTCGGTCCTGCTTGCGATCCGTGCGATCCGTCCTGGTCCTCGCGGCAGAAGGGCCTGTCTCGGGTCCTGATCGATCCGGTCGCTGGAGCCCTAAAGATCGAATGCGAGGATGTCGGCTTCGCACGGGTCCTCTGCGACTACTGCCCTCAAGGCCGATTCCCGCCCCGGACCGGCCTTCGCAGTTCCTCGGGTCGTTCTGCGTCTCGCTTCTGTACCGCGGTTCCAGGCAGCAAGGGCCGGCGATCTTGTCGGCGGGCTGTCGCCGCCGCACCTCGGCGGTCCGGGTCGTCCGGGCCCGTGCTGCAACCCCGGATCGCGTTGCGGTCGAACTTGCCCCGATCGCTCTGGTCACGCAGCCGCGCGTCGGATCTCGCAGCCAGGCCCAGGTTCAGACGCGTCGCCTCTCCCAAGGCGCCACCCCAGGACGCCGCCGCGACAGCCAGGGGCACGCCCGGGACCCATCCCCTGTTGGAGGCGACAGCCCGGCGAGGGCGACAACACCTTCACGCATGCCGGATGACCCGTCCGCCATGCCCCCGGCGCATCGGCGCTGGTCAGGCTGCGATCAAAACCTCACGCGGTCGGGCAAGGGCACAAGACCCTGCGGATGGCCCGCGTGCTGATCACGGACCGGGCGTCACGGCCCCCGGCCGCGCGCCCCCTACCCGACCCGGTAGTTCGGGCTTTCGCGCGTGATCTGCACGTCGTGGACATGGCTTTCGCGCAGGCCCGCGCCGGTGATCCGCACGAACTGGGCGCGCGCCTGCATCTCGGCCACGGTCGCGGCGCCGACATAGCCCATGGCGGCGCGCAGGCCGCCCACCAGCTGGTGGATTACGGCCGCCGCGGCGCCCTTGTAGGGCACCTGCCCCTCGATCCCCTCGGGCACCAGCTTGTCGCTGGCCGCATCCTTCTGGAAGTAGCGGTCGGCGGACCCGCGCGCCATGGCGCCGATGGACCCCATGCCGCGGTAGCTCTTGAAGCTGCGGCCCTGGTACAGGATGACCTCGCCCGGCGCCTCGTCGGTGCCCGCGATCATGCTGCCGACCATGGCGCAGGCGGCGCCCGCGGCGATAGCCTTGGCGAAATCGCCCGACGACTTGATGCCGCCATCCGCGATCACCGGCACGCCGCCCGCGGCCCCGGCCGAATCAAGGATCGCGGTCAGTTGCGGCACGCCCACGCCCGCGACGATGCGCGTGGTGCAGATCGACCCCGGACCGATGCCGACCTTGACACCATCCGCCCCCGCCCCGATCAGCGCGCGGGTGGCTTCCGCCGTGGCGACGTTGCCCGCGACCACCTGCACCTCGTTCGACAACCGCTTGATGCGCTCGACCGCGCGCGCGACGCCTTCGCTGTGCCCGTGCGCGGTATCCACCACGATAAGGTCGCAGCCCGCGTCGATCAGCGCCTCCGACCGGGCGAACCCGGCATCGCCGACCGTGGTCGCCGCGGCCACCCGCAGGCGGCCGAGCGCGTCCTTGCAGGCGACGGGGTTCAGCACTGCCTGCTCGGTGTCCTTCAGGGTCAGAAGCCCCGTCAGCCGCCCCTGCCCGTCGGTGACCAGGAGCTTCTCGATCCGCCGCGCCTTCATCAGGCTTTTCGCCTCGTCCAGGTCCGCAGGTTCGGTCAGCACGGCCAAGTTGTCGGCGGTCATCACCACGCGCACGGGCGTCGCGTCGTCGGACGCAAACCGCATGTCGCGGTTCGTGACGATCCCCAGCACATGGCCACGCTCATCGACCACCGGGAACCCGGTCACGTTGTAACGGTCCTGCAGCGCGCGGGCATCGCCCACGGTCTGGTCGGCGCGCAGGGTGATCGGGTTGTACACGATCCCCGACACGAAGCGCTTGACCCGCCGCACCTCGGCCGCCTGCTGGTCCACGTCGAGGTTGCGGTGGATCACCCCCATCCCGCCCGCCTGCGCCATGGCGATGGCCATGCGCGCTTCCGTCACCGTGTCCATGGCGGACGACAGAAGCGGGATGTTCAGCCGGATCGCCTTCGTCACCTGGGTCGTCGTATCCGCGTGCGACGGCAGCACGCTCGACGCGCCCGGCACCAGAAGCACGTCGTCAAAGGTCAGCGCTTCGCGGATCTGCATGGGGCACACGTCCTCGGGCGACCGGGCGGAAGACCTCCCGCGCACCGGTCCGGTTGGCACGTCCCTATTCCACGGGCAGACAGGGAAGGAAAGGCCCCCTGCAACGGACCAGCCCACCCCCTCATCCTGTCTCAAATATCCCGGGGGTCCGGGGGCAGAGCCCCCGGCCTTCGCCACCTGCGCGACTCTTTACTTCGCCAAATGCTTCTTCAGCTTCGACGGCTGCGCCTTACGGCGGTCCTTGAACGGGTTGGCGTCGCCCTGCCCGCGCAGGGTCAGGCGGATCGGTGTGCCGGGCATGTCGAAGTCGGCGCGCAAACCATTCACCAGATACCGCACATAGGCGTCCGGCACATCCTCGGGGCGGCTCGTCATCACCACGAAGCCGGGGGGCCTTGTCTTGACCTGGGTCATGTAGCGCAGGCGGATGCGCCGCCCGCCCGGTGCCGGGGGCGGATGGGCGGCGACCATGGCGGCGAGCCACTGGTTCAGCTTCGCGGTCGTCACGCGCCGGTTCCAGACAACATGCGCGGCCACGATCGCGTCGTGCAGCCGGTCAAGGCCCCGGCCCGTTTTCGCCGACACGGTGACCAGGGGCGCGCCCTTTAACTGCGGCAGCGCGGTCTCGAACTTCTGCAGGAGCGCCTTCAGCGTGTCCCGCCGGTCCTCGGCGATGTCCCACTTGTTGACGGCGACCACTACCGCCCGCCCCTCGCGCTCGGCCAGGTCCGCGATGCGCAGGTCCTGCGTCTCGAACGGGATCTCCACGTCGAGCAGCACCACCACGACCTCGGCGAACTTGACCGCGCGGATGCCGTCGGCGACCGACATCTTCTCCAGCTTGTCGTCGATCCGGCCCTTCTTGCGCATGCCCGCCGTGTCCCAGATGCGCATGGGCGTGCCCATCCAGTCGGTGCGGACGGAAATCGCGTCGCGGGTGATCCCGGCCTCGGGACCGGTCAGCAGACGCTCCTCGCCCAGGATGCGGTTCACGAGCGTGGATTTCCCTGCGTTCGGGCGACCTACCACGGCCACCTGCAGGGGGCGCGTCGCAGAGGGGGCCCAGTCCGGCCCCTCCTCGCCATCCACCACGTCCACGTCGGTGACGGGCGCGCTCTCCGCCGACGTCGCCTCGGCGGCCTCGACCAGCGGCTGCAGGACAAAGGCGAGTTCGCCCAGCCCCTCGCCATGTTCGGCCGACAGGCGGATCGGCTCGCCCAGACCCAGTTCCCAGGCTTCAAGCACCCCGGCATCGGCGGCCGACCCCTCGGCCTTGTTGGCCGCCAGCAGCACATGCGCGTTCTTCTTGCGCAGGATGTCGGCGAAGGTGCGGTCGGCGGGGGTCACGCCTGCGCGGGCGTCGATCACGAACAGGCAGGCGTCGGCCATTTCCACCGCGCGTTCCGTCAGGCGGCGCATGCGGCCCTGCAGGCTGTCGTCGGTCGCGTCCTCCAGCCCTGCGGAATCGAGCACGGTGAACTTGAGCGGCCCCAGCCGCGCGTCGCCTTCGCGCAGGTCACGCGTCACCCCAGGCTGGTCGTCCACCAGCGCCAGCCTGCGCCCCACCAGCCGGTTGAACAGCGTGGACTTGCCCACGTTGGGCCGCCCGACGATGGCAAGGACAAAGGACATCGGCAGACGCTCCCGGGTTCGAAGCGCCCCCCTTACACGGGGTGGCGCCTAGCGGAAAGCCAGAAGCTGCCCGCGGCCCGACACGACCCACAGCGCGCCCTGCGCGAGCGCGGGCAGGCTGGCGGCCCCCCCGGGGATCGTGGCGGCAAAAGTCTGGGCGCCCGAGACCGGGTCGAATCCACGCAGCGTGTCGTCGCCCCCCGCAACCCACAGCCGCCCGCCCGCAAGGACCGGGCCGTAATGCGGGAACACGTCGCGGATGCGGCGGGGGCGCTGGGTGGTCAGGTAGGGGAGTTCGACGCGCCAGACAACCGAGCCATCGGTCGCGGACAGGCGCACCAGTTCGCCGATCTCGTTGACCACGAACACCGACCCGCCCGCCACGACCGGCGGACCCATCGCACCATCATCGGCGGACCACAGGCGGCGCCCGGTCTGCGCCTCGAGCGCCACGGTCTGACCGGTGGCATTGCCCGCATAGATCACGGCATCCGCCAGTACCGGATCGCCCGCGATATCGGTGATCCGGGCAAAGGCACGACCCAGGCGCTGGCCCGCGATGGCCTCCTGCCAGATGCGGGTGCCATCCGGGCGCGCCGCCACCAACTGGCCGGCCGACCCCGGGAACACGATCAGGTCGGGACCAAGAAGCGGCCCGGCGGGCGAGGTCACGCCCACCGGCGACCGCGTGCCCGGGAAGGACCACAGCACCCGCCCGTTCGCGGCATCGACTGCCCACGCTCTGTTGTCGCGGCCCGCGACATAGACCGCGCCGTCGCGCACGGCCGGTGCGCCCATCGCCGCGGCGTCCAGCCGCTGGCGCCACAGCACCGCGCCCGACCCGGCATCGAGCGCCACGAGTTCGCCAAAGGGCGTGGCAGCAAAGACGCGCCCCCCGCCCGCGGCGAGCCCGCCGCCCGTCACGGTGCCCGACCGCTGACCGGGCGGTGTCAGGTCCGCGGTCCACAGCACACCGCCCCCCGTGGACGTGGCCTGCAGGCGCGCGCGGCTGTCGATGGTGAACACCGCGCCGCCTGCGATCACCGGGGCGGTTGCGATGCGGTTCCGGCGGTTGTCGCCCGAACCGATCGACACCGACAGCGCCAGCACCGGCGCCGCCGACAGCGTGGCATGGGGCGCGCGATGGTCGGGCCCGCCGCCGCGATGGGTCCAGTCCCCCAAGGCCTGGGCCGCTGGGAGGGCAACCGGGTCGGCGCGGTTCTCGACGTCGGGCGGCGCGACCGCCGCCGTGCCGTCCTCGGCCGGAAGCGACGCCGTCAAAGGCGTGCGCGTGTCGAAGCGTTCGCCCGGCAGGATAAGCTCCCGTTCGGCGCAGCCGCCCGCCACTAGCACGGCCAGAAGGCCAAAGGTCACCGATCTCGCTGCCACCGCGCTGCCCCCACCGCCTGTCCTTGGTCAGTCGCCGCAGGTCGCCGACCCTGACCGTTCGTTGCCCCGCTGCGCGCGGCTGTCACCCCTCGCCGGGATCGCCACCCAGCGCCACAATCGTCTGCTGGGCCCGGGTCCGCAAGCCTGCGCTCACACCGTCCTCCTGCAGAAGCGCGCGCAGGCGTGCGATTGCGGCCTCGGTGTCGCCGCCTTCGGCCTCGGCCAGGGCGATCTGCTCTTCGGCCAGTTGCCGGAAGGGCGCCCCGGGGGCGGTCAGGCCCGTCAGTTCCGCGATCCGGTCGGCCGGCGGCGTGCCTGCGGCCCCCGCCAGCATCAGTCGCTTCAGCGTGGCGAGCTGGCGGTACAGCGGGCTGAGCCCGGGATCGGATTCAAGCGCGCTCAACCGCGCCACGGCAGCCGCGGTATCACCCCCGTCGCGCTGCGCGCCCGCCGCAAGCAACGCAACCAGCGCCGCCGCATCGCCCGACGCCGGGACCTCAGACAGGCCGGTCGCCCGCACGATCGGGTCGGTCGCATCCAGCGCCGTCAGCACCCGGTCACCCATGGCCTGCGCTGCCGCATCGGCCTCAGCCTTGCGCCATTCGTTCCATGCGGCCCCGCCGACAAGCCCAAGAACCAGGAGCGCCCCGATCCAGCCATACCGGCGAAGACCGGCATAGAAACGGTCGCGCCGGACCTCTTCGGTCACCTCGTCGATGAAGCTGTCGGAATTGCTCAAGGTCCCCCCCGCGTTTCGGCGCTACCTAGACCAATCCGCCGCACCTTGCCAAGCGTTCGCCGAGGCGACACCGGACAGTCATCGGCGCCGCATCCCCGGGAACGGCGACAGCCCGATCCGGGGACAGGTCGGCCCGCTCACTCCGCCGCCATGTCCGCGTCTGCGTCCTCGGCCTCTTGCAGCCGCCACAACTGGGCATAGCGCCCGTCGCGGGCCAGCAGAACGTCGTGGCGCCCCTCCTCGACGATCTGCCCGTCTTCGAGCACGACGATCCGGTCGGCGTCCGCGATGGTGGACAGCCGGTGCGCGATGGCGATGACCGTGCGCCCCTGCCCGAGCCCCCGCAGCGAGGTCTGGATGTCGCGCTCGGTCTCGGTGTCGAGCGCGCTCGTCGCCTCGTCCAGCACCAGGATCGGCGGGTCCTTCAGAAGCGTGCGGGCGATGCCGACGCGCTGCTTTTCGCCGCCCGACAGCTTCAGCCCGCGTTCGCCCACCACCGTCTGGTAGCCCTGTGGCAAGGACACGATGAAGTCGTGAATTCGCGCGGCCCGCGCCGCGGCCTCGATCTCGGCTTGCGTCGCGCCGTCGCGGCCATAGGCGATGTTGTAGCCGACGGTGTCGTTGAACAGGACCGTATCCTGCGGCACGACCCCGATCGCCGCGTGGATGCTTCCTTGCGTGACCTCGCGCAGGTCCTGCCCGTCGATGCGGATCGCGCCATCGGTCACGTCGTAGAACCGGAACAGGAGCCGCCCGATGGTGGACTTGCCCGACCCCGACGGTCCGACAATCGCGACCGTCTGCCCCGGCGCCACATCCAGCGTCACGCCCTTTAGGATCGTCCGACCGGGTTCATAGGCGAAGCGCACGGCATCGAATTCGATCCGGCCGCCGGTGACGGCCAGCGCCGGGGCACCCGGACGGTCGGTCACCTCGGCCGGTTGTTCCAGAAGGTCGAACATCTCGCCCATGTCCACCAGCGCCTGCCGGATTTCCCGGTACACGGTGCCGAGGAAGTTCAGCGGCATGGTGATCTGCACCATGTAGGCGTTGACCATGACGAAGTCGCCGACCGTCATCTGTCCGCGCGACACGCCGATTGCGGCCATCACCATCACGGCCACAAGCCCGAAGGTGATGATGACCGCCTGCCCGAAGTTCAGGAACGCCAGCGAGGTGTTGGTCTTGATCGCGGCGGCGACGTACTTTTCCATCGCGCCGTCATAGCGGCGTGCCTCGCGGTCCTCGGCGTTGAAGTACTTGACCGTCTCGAAGTTCAGGAGGCTGTCGATGGCCTTCTGGTTCGCATCGGTATCCTGGTCGTTCATCACCTTGCGGATCTTCACCCGCCATTCCGTGACGGCAAAGGTGAACCAGACATAGGCCGCGATGGTACCCATCACGACCGCCAGGTACCAGGCATCGAACAGCCACCACAGGACCGCGCCGATCATCAGGATTTCCAGGACCAGCGGGCCCATCGAGAACAGCAGGAACCGCAGCAGGAAATCGACGCCCTTGACCCCGCGCTCGATGATGCGGGACAGGCCGCCGGTCTTGCGGGTGATGTGGTAGCGCAGCGACAGCGCGTGGATGTGGCGGAAGGTTTCCAGCGCGATCATCCGCAGGGCGCGCTGGCCGACGCGGTTGAACACAAGGTCACGCAGCTGCTGGAAGCCCACCCCGCCGATCCGGGCCAGCCCGTAGGCCAGCGTCAGGCCGACCGCACCAGCCCCGAGGGTCCACGCCGGTGTCGGCGCGGTCCCGCCTAGGCTGTCAACGGCAGCTGCAAAGAACAGTGGCGTGGCGACCGTCACGATCTTGGCCAGAACCAGGACGGCCACCGCCAGCACGACGCGATTCCTGACCCACGGCGCGTCAGCCGGCCAGAGATAGGGCGCCACGGCGCGAACCGTGCGCAGGCCGGACCTGCGCTGGTCGGCGGCCAGCCGGGCATCGGTTGTCGTGCTGCGTCGCATGGCTGGCCCTTTCGGGGCGTGGCTGGGGGTATCGCGATCCGACCCCGCGGAGTCGCGACCTAATCACCCGCGGCATGCCTTGCCAAGGGCAGCCGCGCGGAACCTGCGGGCCGGGCCGTTGGCGCGCGGCCCCCTACTCGGGCAGCGTGAACACTTGCCCGGGATAGATCAGGTCGGGGTCACGGATCCGGTCGCGGTTGGCCTCGAACAGGCGGACAAAGAGCAGCCCCTGCCCGTAGCGCTCGGACGCGATCCCCCACAGGGTATTTCCCGGCTGCACGGTCACAAGTCCCACGCGGACAGTGGCAGATGTGGGGGCGCGGGCAGAGGTGGGAGCGGGGGCATCCGAAGGCACCGGAGGGGGCTCGGTCGCAGGCGCGGCAGGCACCGCAGTCGCCGATGCCGTTTCGGCCGTGGTCAGCGGTACGGACGGCGCGGACGGCAGAGGCGCGGCGGCCGCCGGACCGCCACCGGACAGACCGGGCACAGCCGCCGCAGCCGCAGCCAATGCGGCGGGATCCTCGCGCAGAAACGGCAACTCGATCCGGCGGGCAACCCGACCTTCGGCCGACACCTCGTCGATGCGCAGCTGGTACAGCCCCGGCGGCACCCCGCCAAGGTCGGCCCGCCAGCGCGCATCGGCACTCGCGCGAACTTCGGCAGCCAGTGCGTTGTCGCGGTACAGGCGCACCAGGGCGCCGGGCGTCGCGCGACCGTCGAGATCGACGCTTCCGGACGCCCCGTAGCTAATCACGTCCAGCGACAGATCGGCACGCGCCACGTCCGCCCCGAGGGGCTGGATCACCTCGATACCCTCGGGCGTGGCCAGTAGCAGGGCTGGCGCGGCGGGTGCGGCCGACGCCGGTGCGGGCTCTGACACCGGTGCGTCTGCATCGGTGGCAGTCGGCGCTGCGGCGACCGGCGCGGTGGCGGCCGTGTCCACGGCTGCAGGCGTGTCCACCCCGACGGGCGTTCCCGGCGCGGGTGCCGACGCGGTCTCGGCAGCGCCTTCGGATGGGACCGTCGCGACAGTCGCGTCCACCGGCGCAGGAGGGGCGGGATCGGTCGCGACACGTCCCGCAACGGACGGCGCAACAGGATCGGCGGCAGGATCCGCTCCGGGTGCTGCGCTCGCCACGACCTCGTCGGGGGGCGCGGCCGGCTCGGACTGCGGCGGTGCAGGCGCCACGATCAGTGCCCCATCCGACGCCACCGGGGCCCCGTCGCCCAGCCGCGAGGACAGGGTGATCGCCCGCGCGGCGTCCGATGCGGCCAGCGGCAGGAACGCGGCAAACTGCCCACCGGCATCGGCCGTCACGTCGAGCGATGCAACTCCGTCCACCAGCACGGTCACCACAGCCCCGGGGCTTGCGCGCCCCGCGACCAGAAGGTTCCCGCCGACAAGCGCGGGGGTGACGTCAAAGCTCGGCGGCTGCGCAGACGCTTCGGTGTCGGCGGGCAAGGGCGCCTGCGCCGTGGGCGCGGCGGATGTGCTGTCCGCACCCTGGTCTGCGGTGTCCGGGGCCTCGGTCAACCCCGGTTCGGCCTGCGGTAGCTCGGGCACCGCCGCCACGGGCGGCGGCGCAGAGGCCGTGTCCACCGCGGGCGCCGGCGCGACGGATCCGGTCGACTGCGCCTCGGCTGTGGGCACGGCAGGCTCAGGCACGGTCGGTTCCGCCGCGGGCGCGGCCTCCGGCAGCTCCGGTTGCGGGCTTGCGGCGACGGTTTCGGGCTCGGTCATTGCGGGTGTCTCGTCGCCCTGCAAAGGCGCCTCGGCCGCGGCATTGCTGGCAACGCCCGCTCCCGCCGCCGGGACGGGTGCTTGCGCGGCAGGGGACTGGTCGGCCACCGGACCCTCGCGCGGGGGCCCGAGCACCAGCCAGCCGACCACCGCGGCGACAAGCGCCCCGGCACCGGCAATCATGCTCCACGGGATGGCCTTTGCGCCAAGCCCCGTTCCGCTTTCGTCGGCCATGCGGCCCGTCCCCCAGGTTGTCGCTGCGCAGCACTGCTCAGGACTGTCAGCCCGCGAAACCGTCCCTACGGCACCGCAAGCCTTGAGTGACCATAGCAACCCCGCTATCGAGGGTCAAAAGCCATCCGACCCACGACATCCAGTGTCCAGTCTCCGTGACTTCAAAGCCCGCAGCCGCCCCCACCCCCCGCCAGCCCGTCCTGTCCGTCTGCGTCTTCTGCGGCGCGCGTACCGGACACGATCCCGCGCATGCCGACGCGGCGCGCACCCTTGGGCGAGGGATCGCCCAGGCGGGATGGCGACTGGTCTACGGGGCTGGGGACACCGGCCTGATGGGCGCGGTCGCGGTCGCCGCGCAGGACGAGGGGGGCATGACGATGGGCGTGATCCCTGCGCACCTGGTCCCGCGCGAGCGCCTTGCAGGGCGCACGGGGCCTGGTGGGGCTGGCCCGGTCGTGGTGACCGAGACGATGCACGAGCGCAAGAAGGTCATGGTGATGAACGCCGATGCCTTCGTGATGCTGCCAGGGGGGGCCGGCACGCTCGACGAGGTGTTCGAGATCCTGACATGGCGACAGCTCGGCCTGCACGACAAGCCCATCGTCGTCGTGAATGCCGGCGGCTACTGGGACCCGTTCCTGGCGCTCCTGGACCGGGTGGTCGCCGACGGTTTCGCGGATGCGTCGCTTCTGGGCTTCATCACCGTCGTGCCCGATGCCCACACGGCACTCGACGCCCTGGCGACATCGCTGGCGGCCCGCTGATCCACACGTCAGCCCGGCAGGCGGACCGCGAAGTTCGTATCATAATCCATTGTCAGATATAGAAATTCTGCGCCATGCCGATTGGCCAGCGCATTCACCGCCTCGATCACGCCATAGCGGTGGAACGGCGTGTCGTAGCGCAGGTAGTCGTCGCCTGCGATGATCCCGCCAGGCTTGACCACCCGCAGCGCGCCAGCAAGATCCGCCACCACGTTGTCGTAATCGTGACCTGCGTCAATGTAGATCCAGTCGAGGCTGCGGTCCGGCAACCTGCCCAGCATGTCCGCAGACAGGCCGCGATGGATCTCCACCCGGCCCGCGACGAGTTCGGCGGCAAACCGTGCGCGCACCTTAGCCAGACCGGGCTCGAAGCAGTCGGGCTGCGGCGGGTAGTTCCAGGCGTCGATCAGGTGCAGCTTCGCGGGCTCTGCCAGTGCCAGTATCTCGTGCGCAAAGGCACCTGCCGCCACACCGACCTCGGCGCAGACCGCCCCTTTCGGCATCTCGCGCAGCAGGTCCAGCCGGCTGGCAAGGACCCGGGTATTGCGCAGAAGCTCGGGGCGCGGCGACTGGAATGCCGCCTCCATCCGCGTGTTCTCTCGCCGGGTACGGCCAAGCGCGCGCAGATCCCTGACAAAGGACGGAACAAGCGACCGGACAAACGGCACCATGGGACACCTCGACTGGACAGGCACCCCGCTGATCGGGCGGCAGCCCGGGGTCTGTCAAGCGGTCCCCGCCCGGATCAGGGTGAACCGGCGGTCTCGTCAAGCAATGCATGCGCTGCGGCCCGCTGCGCCTCGATTGCGGCGACAATCTCGGTGCGGAACGCGTCGCGGTTCATGGCCTCCTCGATTTCCACCAAAGCCGCATCGGCCGCGACCCCGACCGCCACGCCCGCAACCGGGATCGCCCGCACGGCCAGCGCAAGCGTGCCGCGGGCAGCCAGCCGCGCCACCACGCGCTGCGCCACCACGACAGCGATGACACCGGCCGCAGCACCGAGCCCGGCGCGCACCTCGATGGTCGTCGTCAAGCCCACCGACCGAAGCTCGGGCATCGGCGGCAGCCGGTCGACCGAAGCGCCCACACGCACCTCGCCCGGATTGAGATGCACCAACCGCGCCGCGTCAGGTCTCTGCGGATCGTCAAGGGTGTCGGCCCGCTGTTGCAGCGCCGTGATCCTGGCCTGCAACGCCTCGAGACCGGCAAAGGGTGCGCCTGCGGCCAAAGCCTCGGACAGGCGCTGCGTCAGACGCTCCTCCAGCCGCCCGCGCCCCAGGTCGATCAGGCGGACGTATTCGCCCCACAGGCTGTAATAGCCATCCAGGAACGGATCGACATTGGACACCACCCGGTCGAACCCCGCATCGGTTGCGGCCCGGACCTGCGCGACAAGGCTCGCATCCTCTCCCGAAGGGACCCGCGCAGGGTGTCGGCAGCGGCAATCGTGCCCGGACGGAACAGATCCGAACCGATGCGGTCCACCGCGACCTGCAGCCGCTCGACCGGGCGCGCCTCGGGCGGCAGCCGTGCAAGCCGCGTGTCGGCCCAGAATGCCGCGCCCGCTGCAAGGGCCAGTCCGGCGGCCGCGGCCGAAACACCGGCACCCGAGGGGCGCGGAACCTCGGGTGCATCCGACGCGGCAGCAAGCGCGCGGCGCAGCTCGGCGGGCGGCATCAGGGCGGCAACGGTCAGACGGGCAACCGCCCAGCCGACCGCCGCGTTGCCTGCGCACGCGACCGCTGCCGCGGCCCAGCCCGGGATCAGCGTCAGCGCCACGGCCTGGCCAAGAAGCCATGCCTCGGCCCCGGCCCAGATCCGGTGAAGTTCCAGCAGTTCGGCCACCAGCGCGCTTGCCGCGGGCGGCGCGACGGAGGGATCGGGCAACGCGCCCGACCACCCGACCAGAAGCGCCCCGGCAACCGCCGCCGCGGCCCCCGCACCCTGTGCCAGCCGTCGCAGCCCGACCCCGGCATGCGCTCCGGTCCAGACACGCCCGGCCGCATCGGCTGCGCCGCGCAGGGCCAGCACGGCCGCCATCCCTGCCAGGGCGGCCACTGCCCAGGCGCCAGGGCCGCCAGCCGACAACCGCACCAGGAGGACCGACGCCAGCCCGGTTCCCAGCACGACGGCCAGCCCGATCCTGAAGACCGGGCCGGCCAGAAGGTCACGCAGCGGATTGCCTGCGGCGATCCGCGACAGCCGATGGCCCGTTATGACCGCCCGGTCAGCAGCCGCGGGCAGCGCCAGAACTAGACCCAGCGCCGAGCAACCCGCCACCGCCATGCCGGCCGGCAGATGCCGCCAGGTGCCCGCGGCCACTGCAAGCGCAACGGCCGCGACCGCGATCCGCACCGCCCCAGACCCGACACCGGACGCCGCAACCACGGGGACCGAACGGACCATCGCCCGCCGGGCCCGGCGCGGACCGATGCCCCTTACAGCCCCGCGGCGACCGCTTCCCAGTTCACGAGCTTCTCGAGGAAGTTCGTCAGGTACGCCGGGCGCTTGTTGCGGAAGTCGATGTAGTAGCTGTGCTCCCACACGTCGCAGCCCAGAAGTGCTGTCTGGCCGAAGCACAGCGGGTTCACGCCGTTCTCGGTCTTGGTGACCTTCAGGCTGCCGTCGGTGTCCTTGACCAGCCAGCACCAGCCCGACCCGAACTGCCCCGCGCCCGCTGCGGCAAAGGCGTCCTTGAACGCCTGCACCGACCCGAAGCTGTCGGTCAGCGCCTTGTCCAGCGCACCCGGCATCTTCTTGCCCTCGCCGGGGGCCATCCAGCCCCAGAACATGTTGTGATTCCAGTGCTGGGACGCGTTGTTGAAGATGCCGTTCTGGGCCACCGCGCCGGGCTGATAGGTGCCCTTGACGATGTCCTCCAGGCTCTTGCTCTCCCACTCGGTGCCCGCGATCAGCTTGTTGCCGTTGTCCACATAGGCCTTGTGGTGCAAGTCGTGGTGGTACTCGAGCGTCTCCTTCGACATGCCCAGCGCAGCCAGCGCATCGCGGGCATAGGGCAGGTCGGGAAGGGTGAAGGCCATCGGTCTGTCTCCTTGGGGTCGCGCGGGCATCACGGGTCACCACGGGATCGGGCGACCCGGCCCACCGGGTTGCGGCGGGACTATAGCCGCACAGCCGGGAAGGAAAAGACCGGTGCGGCGGTTCCGGCCTGCCTTCGGCGTCCCGCCCGTCTGACCCGTCCCGGGGCGCGCAGGATATCGCCGAGGGAAACCTTCCCCGCAAACGGCGAGTTGCGGACGGGCCGCGCAGCGCGTCACATGAACGCGGGGTGAATTGGGAAGATGTCCGTGGTCCCGAAGGAGGTTCTCGCCGATCTGCCGGCCTTCGTCGCGGTGGCCGAACGGCTGAGCTTCCGCGCCGCGGCCGAGGCGCTTGGCCTGACGCCCGCCGCCCTGTCCAAGGCGATCAACCGGCTCGAGGATCGGGTGGGTGAGCCGCTTCTGTCGCGCACCACGCGGCGCGTGGAACTGACCCCTGCGGGCGTGGCCTTTCGCGGACGCGCGGTCGAGGCCCTGCAACTTGTCGCCGACGGGCTGACCGCAGCGGCGCTGGGGCGCAGGCTTGCCGGGTCGGTGCACGTGGCGGCACCCGCGCCCGTGCTGCCGCTGCTTGGCGCACGCCTTGCCGACCTGTCGCTGCGCCATCCTTCGGTCACGCTGACCTTGCACGCCTCGAACGCGCCCGGCCCCGCCGACCTGACGATCCTGCTCGGATCCCGTCTGGTCCCGTCGCCAGGCGCGGCTGAAGTCGCGCTCGGGGCCGTCCCGCTCGTGACTGTCGCGGCACCCGCCTATGTCGCGCGGCACGGCGGCGTTGCGCCGGGGCGCGACGCAGCGGGCCTGCACCGCTGGCTGCGCCATGATCCGGCCCTGCAGGGCCCCGACGGGACCGACAGACAGTCGGCAGTCCTTGCCTCGTCCGACGCACAGGCGCTTGTGTCCGCGGCCATCAGCGGGGCCGGGGTGCTGACCACGCTGCGCCCTCTCGTGGCCCCGCACCTCACGGCAGGGCGGCTGGTGGCGGTCGCGATCGGCGACGATCCGGCCCCCCTGCCCGTCCGGGCCCGACTGTCCCCGTCCGAAGAGGGGGCGATGCCGCGTGTGGTCCTTGCCCTGGGCGCCGTGGCGCAGGCGCTCGGGCTTCCGGTTCCCGAGGCGGACTGGTTCAGTGGAACCGGTCCGGCAAGCAGGGGTCAGCCCAGCGGCGCCACGGCCTCGGCCGCAGCCGCACCCTGAAGCAGCCCCGCCGCATAGGCCGCGACCGACCGCATCACCACCAGATCGACAGGGGCAGGACCGGTCATCCAGACCGCACAGGCCACCTGTGCAAGGCGCGTCCGGCGGACCTGCCCGGGCCCGAACCCCGGCGCAGACAGGTCGGCGGGCGTGAGTCGCGCCAGCACCGCCCGCGCACCGGGTCCGGTCAGGCGGAACCCCATGCGGGCGTCCGACACGTCGGCAGCCAGATGGGGCAGACCCGCCAGTGCCCCTTGCAGCCCGGCGACGGTGGCCGTGGCGTCGGGGACCAGAAGGAGCAGTTCGTCGGGCGCCATCCAAAGGACGCCGTGCCCGCCCGCGTCCAGCGATGCACCCAGCCGCGCAGGCACGTCCTGCCCGCAGGCCGCGCGCACCGCGGCCGCTACGCGGGCATCCGCAAGGTCCGCCTTCAGCGTGACCATCCCCGGCAGGGTCAGGGGGGCGACCGTCACCTCAGCCATGCATCCGTCCCCCGTCCGGGTCATACTGGCACGGCGCCACGACCGTGGCGCGGATCGGCGCCGCGCCGATGCGGCTGACATCGACCGATTGACCCATGCGATCCGGGCCGTGGCGCAGCAGCGCCAGCGCGATCCCGCGCTTGAGCGTGGGGGACCAGTAGGTGGACGTCACCCGCCCCTGCGTCGCCCGCTGGCCGTTCTCGGTCCGCCCCGCATCCAGCACATAGGCGCCCTCGGGCAGCACGCTGTCATCGGCGGCCCGCAGCCCCACCAGCCGCCAGCGGTCAGGGGCGGCCAGATGGCTGCGCTCCATCCCCCGCTTGCCCAGGAAATCAGCCTTCTTCTTCGAGATCATGCCTTCGAGGCCAAGGTCGCGGGGCGTCACCGTGCCGTCGGTCTCGTCCCCGATCATGATGAAGCCCTTCTCGGCCCGCAGGACATGCAGCGCCTCGGTCCCGTAGGGCGTGATGCCGACGCCCTGCCCGGCCCGCAGCAGCGCCTGCCACAGGTCCATGCCCCGGGCCGCCGGAACCGCCACCTCGAACCCCAGTTCCCCCGAGAACGAGATGCGGAAGATGCGGGCGGGGATGCCGGCCAGCGTGCCATGCGTCCAGTGCATGTGCGGCAGCGCCGCCGTCAGGTCGATGTCGCCCGACAGGGTTTCCAGCACATCGCGCGCGCGCGGCCCGGCGACGGCCACCTGCGCGTACTGTTCCGTCAGGTTCAGGGTGAAGACCCGCCAGTCCCACCATTCGGTCTGCAACCAGTCCTCCATGTGGGCATGGATGCGGTCGGCGCCCCCGGTGGTGGTGTGGCAGAGCCAGGCGTCATCCGACAGCCGCGCCACCACGCCATCGTCGATCAGGAAGCCCTGTTCGGAACACATGAGGCCATAGCGGCAGCGCCCGACCGGCAGGGTGGACATGGCGCCGGTGTACAGCATGTCGAGGAACCGCCCCGCGTCCAGCCCCTGCACGAGGATCTTGCCGAGGGTGGAGGCATCGAGGATGCCGACGCCCTGCCGCACCGCGTTCACCTCGCGCGCCACTGCCACCTCGTGGGTTTCACCGGGGGCGGGATAGCAGTACGGACGGCGCCACAGGCCCACGGGTTCCATGTACGCCTCGCGCTCCACGTGCCACCCGAGCATCGGCGTGGCGCGTACCGGCTGGAACAGGTCGCCCCTTGCCTCGCCCGCGAGCGTTCCGAGCGTCACGGGCACGTAGGGCGGGCGGAAGGTGGTGGTGCCGACGGCGGGGATGTCCTTGTGCAGCGCCTGCGACAGCACCGCGAGGCCGTTGATGTTGGACAGTTTGCCCTGATCGGTCGCCATGCCGAGCGTTGTGTAGCGCTTGGTGTGCTCGACGCTTTCGAACCCCTCGCGCGCGGCAAGGTCCACGTCGGCGACCTTCACGTCGTTCTGGAAGTCGAGGAAGGCCTTGGCGCGGAGCGCGGGGCCCGCGCCCTGCGGCATCATCCAGACGGGCGCGATGTCGGTGCCGGTGGGGTCGTCCGATCCGTCGATCCGGTCCTGCCCGGTGGCGGCGGCGGTGCCTGCGGCCGTGCCTTCGGCCAGTGCCGCGGCGGGCGACAGGCGCCCGTTGGCCGCACCCGCGGGGATCACCATGGCGGTGCCGTCGGCACCCCGCGGCGGATGGGCGGGGTCGGGGCGGAACATCGCGCGGTCCGCGTCCCAGGCGACGCGCCCCCCACAATGCGACCACAGGTGCACCGCGGGCGACCAGCCGCCCGACATGGCGACGGCCTCGCAGGCGATCTCCTCGACCACCGCGCCCTCGCCTGCCACGGCGCAGACCTTGACCCCGGCCACCCGCTGCCGCCCGGCGACCCCGGCGATGCCGTGCCCGGCCAGTACGCGGATCCCGGCGGCGCGGGCGGCGTCCGCCAGCAGACCGTTCGGGGCCGCACGGGCATCCAGGATCGCAGGAACCCGCAGCCCCGCTGCCACCAGCGCCAGCGCCGTGTGATAGGCGTCGTCGTTGTTCGTCACCACCACCGTCCGGTCACCCGGGAACACGGCGTGGTTCACCAGATAGTCTCGCACGGCGGACGCCAGCATCACCCCCGGCAGGTCGTTGCCCGGAAACGCCAGCGGCCGCTCGATCGCGCCCGCGGCCAGCACCACACGCCCCGCCCGGATGCGCCACAGCCGCTGCCGGGGTCCGGGGGCGCCGGGGTCGTGGTCGGTCAGCCGCTCGGCCGCAAGGACAAAGCCGTGGTCGTAGACACCGACCGCGGCGCAGCGCGGGATCAGGCGGACGTTCTCCATCTCCTCCAGCGCGGCGAGGGTCTGGCCCAGCCATTGGTCAGGCGCCCGCCCGTCCACGGGATCGCCGTCCACCGGGGCGCGTCCACCCCAGTGCGCGGACTGTTCCACCACCATCACCCGGGCGCCTGCCCGGCCTGCCGCCAGCGCCGCGGCCAGACCGGCCACGCCGCCGCCCACCACCAGCACGTCCACATGGGCGTGCACCTGTTCATAGGTATCGTCGTCGCGGTGCCGGGGCGCGCGGCCAAGCCCCGCGGCGCGGCGGATCACCGGTTCGAACAGGTGCTTCCAGAACGGACGCGGGTGGATGAAGGTCTTGTAGTAGAACCCCGCAGGCAGCACCCGTGCCGCCAGCCCGTTCAACGTACCCACGTCGAAGGCGAGCGAGGGCCAGCGGTTCTGGCTTTCCGCCTCCAGTCCGTCCGACAGGTCCACCTGAGTCGCCCGCGCATTCGGCTCGAAGCGCCCGGCCCGCCCGATCCCCAACAGGGCGTTCGGCTCCTCGGGGCCGTAGGCGACGATGCCGCGCGGGCGGTGATACTTGAACGACCGCCCGACCAGCCCCTCGCCCGCGCCCAGCAGCGCCGCAGCCAGCGTGTCGCCCGCAAACCCGGTCAGCCGCCGCCCGTCAAAGGTGAATTCCAGCGCCCGCGACCGGTCGATCAGCCGCCCGCCCGTGGCCAGCCGCCCGCTCATGCCCGGCCCCCCATCCGTGCAGCGATGTCCGGCGGCGGACCGGACCCTTGCGCCGGATAGGTGCCGAAGACCTGCATCGTCACGGTATCGCGCGCCGCGATGAACCACTTGCCGCAGCCGTAGCTGTGCCGCCAGCGTTCCAGATGCGGGCCCTTGGGGTTGTCGCGCAGGAAAAGATAGGCCTCGAACGCCGCCTCGTCCGACCCGGGCCCTTCGCGCCGCAGATGCGCCGCGCCACCTTGAGTCAGCTCCGACTCATCGGCCTCAACGCCGCAACAGGGACAGGTCAGGCGCAGCACGACCGCGCCTCCTTCATCATTGCAAAAGTACCCCGGGGGGAAGCGGTCGCAGACCGCTCGGGGGGCAGCGCCCCCCGCCCTTCACCCGGCCGACACGCCCTAGAACACCGTGTAGACAGGGTCGGGCTTGGCCGGCTCCTCGCCGATGCCTGTGCCGGTCCAGCTGACCACGACCAGCCCCGCCAGCAGCAGCGGTGCGGCCAGCCCGACGACGAAACCCAGCACCCGGGCGCTGCGGCGCGAGGACACGAAGGTCTCGAACCGCGGGATGGTGCCGTCGTCGATGGTGTCCTTGCCCTGTGCCATGCCTGCCTCCTGTCCTGCGCGATGCGCGCCGCCCGCGCGGCAGATATGACCGGAAAGGCGTGAAACAACCCTTGCGACCCGTCCATCGCGGACACTTTCGGCCAAACCCCGCGCATCAGTGCGCCACCCCCGCCGCCACGCTCTCGTCCACGAAGCGCCCCTCGCGGAACCGCTCGAGGCCAAAGGCCGACGCCAGCGGCGAATGGCCCTTTGCCATCAGTTCCGCCATCGCCCAGCCCGACCCCGGGATCGCCTTGAACCCGCCCGTCCCCCAGCCGCAGTTCAGGAACATCCCCTCCACCGGCGCCTTCGAGATGATGGGCGACCGGTCGCCCGTCATGTCCACGATGCCGCCCCACCAGCGCAGCATCTTCAGCCGCGACAGCATCGGGAACGTCTCAATCAGCGCGCGCAGCGTCTCCTCGACGTGGCTGAAGCTGCCCCGCTGGGTATAGTCGTTGCGCCCGTCGGCCCCGCCGCCGATCACCATCTCGCCCTTGTCGGACTGGCTCATGTAGCCGTGCACCGTGTTGGCCATCACGACCACGTCCATGCAGGGCTTGATGGGTTCCGACACCAGCGCCTGCAGGGCAGTCGATTCGATGGGCAGGCGGAACCCGGCCATGCCCGCAAGCACACCGGAATGGCCCGCCACCACCACGCCCAGCTTGCCGCAGCGGATCGGGCCGCGGGTCGTCTGCACGCCGGTGACGCGCCCGCCCTCCACGTCGATCCCTGTCACCGCGCAGTTCTGGATGATGTCCACGCCCAGGTCGGACGCCCCCCGTGCATAGGACCAGGCCACCGCATCGTGCCGCGCCGTGCCGCCGCGGGGTTGCCAGAGCGCCCCCAGCACAGGGTAGCGCGGTCCCGAGACATGGATGATCGGGCACAGTTCCTTGACACGCGCGGGCCCGATGAACTCGGTCGCCACGCCCTGCAGCGCGTTGGCCTGCGCCGTCCGCCTGTAGCCCCGCACCTCGTGCTGCGTCTGCGCCAGCATCATCACGCCGCGCGGGCTGAACATGACGTTGTAGTTCAGGTCCTGGCTGAGCGTCTCGTACAGCGACCGCGCCTTTTCGTAGATCGCGGCGGACGGGTCCTGCAGGTAGTTCGACCGGATGATCGTCGTGTTGCGGCCCGTGTTGCCGCCGCCGATCCAGCCCTTCTCCAGCACGGCCACCCGGCGCATCCCGTGGTTCTTGGCCAGGTAATAAGCGGTCGCAAGCCCATGCCCGCCGCCGCCGACGATCACCGCGTCATAGGCGGCCTGCGGCTCGGGCGAACGCCAGGCACGCTCCCACCCCTGGTGCCACCCCATCGCCTGCCGGACCAGGGCAAAGACCGAATACCGCTGCATCACGTCTCCTCGTTCCGTCCCTCACATCGCCCGCGACCACGCCCTTGTGAAGCCCGGAAGCGGCGCTTCCGCGCCGGATGCGACATCGCGCACCGCAGAGCGCGCGGGCGCGGCTCTGGCGGGCCGGGCCTGCGACCGTTACATGGGCGCCGTGGACGCAGGGATCATCCAGTTCTGGGCGATTGCGGGGGGCATGGCGCTGGCCGTGGCCCTTGCCATGGCGCGCGCGCTGCTGCGCCCCGTGCCGCCCCGCGACACCGACCCCGACCTGCGCGTCTACCGCGACCAGCTGGCCGAGATCGACCGCGACCGCGCCCGCGGTGTCCTGTCCGACAGCGAAGCCGTCACCGCCCGGGCCGAGGTCGCGCGGCGGCTCCTTGACCTCGACCGCCGGGGTGCGGGCACCGAAGCCCCGGTGGCGGGTCCGCGCGCGCTGGCGGCCGCGGCTGTCGTCGTCGCCGTCGTCGGCGCGACGGCCGCGGTCTACTGGCAGATCGGCGCCCCGGGCTACGCCGACGTGCCCCTGGCCGAACGGCTGGCCACCGCCGATGCCCTGCGCGCGACCCGCCCCGGCCAGGCCGAGGCCGAGCGTCAGGTGGCCGCCGCGCGTCCCGCCGCCCCCGCACCCGACCGGCAGATGGCCGAACTCATGGACCGGCTGCGCAGCGCGCTCGCCGACCGGCCCGACGATCTGGAGGGGCACCGCCTGCTGGCCCGCAACGAGGCCGCGCTCGGCAACTTTGCCGCCGCCGCCGCGGCGCAGGCGCGCGTCGTGGCGATCCTGGGCAATGCCGCCACCGCCGCCGACCATGCCGATCTTGCCGAGATGCGGGTCGTCGCCGCAGGCGGCTACGTCTCGCCCGAGGCCGAGGCGGCACTCGACGCGGCGCTGGCGCTCGACCCCGACAACGGCCCGGCGCGCTACTATTCCGGGCTCCTTTACGCCCAGACCGGGCGCGCGGACCTCGCCTTCGCCATCTGGGACGGGCTCCGGCGGGATTCGGCGCCCGATGCGCCCTGGCTTGCCGCGCTGCAGGCGCAATTGCCCGAAGTGGCCGCGATGGCAGGCATCCGCTACGACCCGCCCGCCCCGCCCGCGGCGACACCGGGACCGACCGAGGCCGACATCGCCGCCGCCGCCGACATGGACCCCGAGGCCCGCGCCGAGATGATCCGCGGCATGGTCGAAGGGCTGGCCGGTCGGCTGGCGGCGGATGGCGGCAGCCCGGCCGACTGGGGCCGACTGATCGCCGCGCTCACCGTGCTGGGCGAGAACGACCGCGCCCGCACCATCCTGACCGAGGCGCGCACCGCCTTCGCCGATGCCCCTGGCGCCATCGAGGAGATCGAGGGCGCCGCCCGCCGCGCGGGACTCATCGAATGATCACCGCCACGATGGAGGACTTTTCGGCCGCGGCACCGCGGGGTCGCGCGATCCTCGGCCTTGACCTCGGGACCAAGACCATCGGCGTGGCGGTGTCGGACCGGCTGTGGTCGGTCGCCACGCCCGTCCTGACGATCCGCCGGGGCAAGTTCACCGAGGATGCCACGGCGCTGGCGAAGCTCGTCGCCGACCGGCAGGCCGGGGGCATGATCCTGGGCCTGCCGCGCAACATGGACGGGTCCGAGGGGCCGCGCGCCCAATCCACGCGCGCTTTCGCGCGCAACCTGTGCCGCGTGGTGGACCTGCCCGTGGGCTTCTGGGACGAACGCCTGTCCACGGTCGCGGCTGAACGCGCCCTCCTCGAAGCCGACACATCCCGCGCCCGGCGGGCCGAACTGATCGACCATGTGGCCGCGGGCTTCATCCTTCAGGGTGCGCTGGACCGCCTGCGCCACATCGCGGGGCACGACGATGACCGATGACCTCTGGCGGCGCGACGAGCCGTCAAGCCCCTGCACCAAGGTCTGCACCATCCACCCCGAGGCGCGGCTCTGCGTGGGGTGCCTGCGCTCGATCGACGAGATCACCGCCTGGTCGCGCATGACCGAGGCGGAGCGCGTCGCGATCATGGCAACCCTGCCCGCCCGCGTGCCGCGACTGGCCCAGCGTCGCGGCGGCCGCGCCGGGGCCCTTGCCCGCCGCACGCCCGACTGACCGGCAGGGTCGGGTCAGCCGCAGCGGACCCGGATGATCGTTCCCCGGTCGTCCGTGTCGAAGTTGATCCGGGTGGGTTGCAGGTCCATCGTCGCCGGATCGGTGGGACCCAGCACCCGCACCGCCCCCACGAAGCGCCGCCCCTCGACCCGGTCGCGCGACTGGCCCAGCAGGTCGCGATGCTCGGACGCGCGGCAGGCATCGGCGACACCGACCGGCGGGAACTCCGGCCCCGGCGCCACGCAGGCGGCCAGGGCCAGGACACTCAGAAGGGGCGGGATGCGTGTGCTGGTCATGATGCAAGGCTACCCGTGCTGACGGAAAAGAAAAGCCTTTCCCGTTGCACCTGTCTGCCCATCTCGCGCAGTCTTGCCGCAAAGCGACAGGAGAGCACGACCATGCGGACACGGGCAGCGGTGGCACTGGCGGCGGGCAAGCCGCTCGAGGTGATGGACGTGGACCTCGACGGCCCCCGCCCCGGCGAGGTGATGGTCGAGATCAGGGCCACCGGCATCTGCCACACCGACGAGTTCACCCTGTCGGGCGCCGACCCCGAGGGGATGTTCCCCGCCATCCTGGGCCACGAGGGCGCGGGCGTGGTGGTCGAGGTCGGCGCGGGCGTGACGTCGGTGAAACCGGGCGACCATGTCATCCCGCTTTACACCCCCGAATGCCGGGAATGCTACTCCTGCACGTCGGGCAAGACGAACCTCTGCACCTCGATCCGCGCGACGCAGGGCAAGGGGGTGATGCCCGACGGCACCAGCCGCTTCCGGCTGACCGACGGCACGCCGGTCCTGCACTACATGGGCTGTTCCACCTTCGCCAACCACACCGTCCTGCCCGAGATCGCGCTGGCCAAGGTCCGCCCCGACGCGCCCTTCGACAAGATCTGCTACATCGGCTGCGGCGTGACCACGGGCATCGGTGCCGTCATCAACACCGCCCGGGTCGAGATGGGTGCGACGGCCATCGTCTTCGGCCTTGGCGGGATCGGGCTGAACGTGATCCAGGGCCTGCGGCTGGCCGGCGCCGACATGATCGTGGGGGTGGACCTGAACCCCGCCAAGCGGGAGTGGGGCGAGCGGTTCGGGATGACCCATTTCGTCAACCCCGCCGAGGTCGAGGGCGACCTGGTCCCCTACCTTGTGAACCTCACGAAACGGCGGGGGGATACCATCGGGGGGGCGGACTATACGTTCGACTGCACCGGCAACGTGAAGGTCATGCGGACCGCGCTCGAATCGGCGCACCGGGGCTGGGGGCAGTCCATCGTGATCGGCGTGGCTCCTGCGGGGGCCGAGATCAGCACCCGGCCGTTCCAGCTGGTCACGGGCCGGGTCTGGAAGGGCACGGCCTTTGGCGGCGCGCGGGGCCGGACCGACGTGCCCAAGATGGTGGACTGGTACATGGACGGCAAGATCGAGATCGACCCGATGATCACCCATATCCTGCCCCTGTCCGACATCAACCGGGGCTTCGACCTGATGCATGCCGGAGAGAGCATCCGGTCGGTCGTGGTCTACTGAAGCCCCGGACAGGGCGGTTTGTGCACATGTGCACAAACGGTCAAGCCACTGATCTGAAACGACAAGTGGTGTGCACGTTCACCTTTGGTCAACCTGTCCCAACAGGACCTGACCGGCGCGTGCGCTGCCGTTGCCCCCGGTGCACCCGGAAAGCCGGCTAGGGCAGAAGCGACATCACCCCCCAGGCAAGCGATGCCGCCCCGACCGCCACCGCGGCCAGCGACACGAGGCGGAAGCGCGCGGCCGCCGGGGGGGCGGGGGGGCGTTCCAGCGCGTCGAGCCGCGCCTCGATCCGGGCCTGGACGAGTTCGATGCGCTCCATCGCCGTGACCAGCATGGCGTCGGGCGTGGCGTCGGGTGTCGCGACGGGCGTCACCCCGGGCGCGGGGGGGGCCGCACGGACCTGCGCGGCGCGCAGTTCGGCCATCCCTTCGACCAGACGTTGCAGCAGGCGCCGGTCCGGGGGCACGTCGGGCAGCGTGCCGGGGACGGGGCGCAGGGTCAGGCTGTGGCCGTCCACCGTGCGGGCGAGGGCGGAGACGGTGAATTCGAACCCGTCGTCCACGGGCGGGTCGAGCGGCACGAGAAAGCCGTAGCGCCCGGTGCCGATGCCGCCCTTCTGCAGGTCGGGGCGGTGACGGTCGGCCACCACGCTGGCCACCACCCGCCCGTCGCGCAGGATGTCCACCGCGACCTCCGCCGCTTCGTCGGCCCGGTCGATCACCCAGCCGGCCACGCGGTTCGGGCGCAGCACGTCGATCACGCCGTAAAGCCGCGCCGCAGGCACCGGGGTCGCCCCCGTGCCGCCACCCGGACCCTGCACCGGACCCATGTCGTTCATGCCGCGCACCACCCCGGGGTTCCTGTTCCGCGGGCGTAGCGCGTCCGCGTTAAGGCATCTCTAAGCCCGGCCGTGGAGAGGTGGCGCGGCATCGCAACACCGGGGGGTCCCATGCGTCTGCGCCTGACATGCGTGTCGCTGGGCATGGCCGTGGCGCTGGTTGCCCTTGTGGACCGGGCATTCGCGGAGGCGACGGCGCTGCTGCCCGTGGTGACCGGCCCCGAGGAGGTGATCTTCGACGCGGCCGACCAGCGGTGCGAGACCTGGGACATCCCCGATGCCCCGGCGCGCGCCTGGCGCGCGGCCGATGGCACGCTGCGCGTGATCGCCGGGGCCGAGCGCAACCGCGCGCTGGAAGGACCGGGCACGGCTGCGCTGGCCCGCGACTGCGCGGTGCTGCACGAGGGCGCGCGCGACCCCGATCCGGCCGCCTGGGACGGGCGCACCTGGATCGCGGCGGTGCACCCCGACGGGCCGGGGCGCCTGGTCGCGCTGGGGCATGTGGAGTACCACGGGCACCTGGACCCGGTCCGCTGCCCGTCGGGGCAGTACCTGGCCTGCTGGTTCAACGGGATCGTGGAACTGCGGTCGGACGATGGCGGGCAGAGCTTCACCCGGCAGGGCGGCGGGGCCGACCTGGTGGCGGCCCTGCCCTACCCCTGGCCGGGCGAGACCGGCGCGCGCATGGGTTACTTCAACCCCAGCAACATCGTCGAACGGGACGGGTTCCTGTACGCCTTTGTCTTTGCGGAAGGATATGGCGCGCAGGCGCGCGGGCCCTGCCTGCTGCGGCGCCCGGTGGGCGGGGGGGCCGCGGACTGGCGGGCCTGGGACGGGGCG
>DBBA01000200.1:0-1401 GCA_002291955.1 Rhodobacteraceae bacterium UBA996
ATGTCACGCAACTCAGACATCTCGGCCTGTTTGACGCCCGCGTACCCCGGTACACGAGCTATCCGACCGCGCCGCAGTTCACCGATGCCGTCGGACCCGCCCCTGTGGCCGGGTGGATGCATGATCTGCCCCCGGGATCGCGCATTTCGCTGTACCTGCATGTGCCGTTCTGTCGCAGGTTGTGCTGGTTCTGCGCCTGCCGCACGCAGGGCACCGCCACGGCCGCCCCGGTCGCGGCCTATGTCGAGACGCTAAAGGCCGAGCTGCGGCTTGTGGCCGCGGCGCTGCCGCTGGGTGTCCGGCTGGGGCAGCTGCACTGGGGCGGCGGCACGCCCACGCTGATGGAACCCGCCACGATCACCGACCTCGCGGCCGAGATCGCGGCGCATCTGCCCTTTGCCCCGGGCGCCGAGTTCAGCGTCGAGATCGACCCGAACGAGATCGACGGCCCGCGCCTGGATGCGCTGATGGCGGCGGGGATGACCCGCGCGTCCATCGGGGTGCAGGACTTCGACCCCGACATCCAGGCCACCATCGGCCGCGACCAGACGTTCGAGGTGACGAAGGCCTCCGTGGACGCGCTGCGCGCCCGCGGCGTCGGCAGCCTGAACGTGGACCTGCTCTATGGCCTGCCGCACCAGACCGGCGCCCGGATCACCTCCAGCGTGGACAAGGTCCTGTCGCTCGCCCCCGACCGGGTCGCGCTCTACGGCTACGCCCATGTCCCGTGGATGGCGCGGCGTCAGGCGATGATCCCGACCGAGGCGCTGCCCACGCCCGAAGCGCGGCTGCGCCTGTTCGAGACGGCGCGCAAGCTGTTCCTCTGGGACGGGTTCGAGGAGGTCGGCATCGACCATTTCGCGCGCCCGACCGACAGCATGGCCGTCGCGGCCCGCAACGGCACGCTGCGGCGCAACTTCCAGGGCTACACTGTCGATCCGGAACCGACGCTGATCGGCATCGGCGCGTCCGCGATCTCGCGCTTCCGGCAGGGCTTCGCCCAGAACGCCGCCGCGACCTCGGTCTACCAGGGGCGCATCCGCGACGGGCGGCTGGCGACGGAACGCGGGCACGCCTTCCGGGGCGAGGACCTGATCCGCAGCCGCATCATCGAGGACCTGATGTGCTTCTTCCGCGCCGACCTTCCGGCGCTCGCGCGGGAATGCGAGACGGATGTGGCCGCGACGGTCGCGATGGCCGACGGTCTCGCGCAGGCGTTCCCGGGCATGGTCTGGATCAAGGACGGGGTGGTGGCGATCCCCGAACCGGGCCGCCCGCTGACCCGGATGATCGCGCGCTGGTTCGACGCCTATGCCATGGCGGCGACCGGCCACAGTCCGGCAATCTGAAAAGGCACCTCGGCGTCCCGGGCGAAGACTCGGGACCCCGACCACCGCGCAC
>DBBA01000200.1:1757-14430 GCA_002291955.1 Rhodobacteraceae bacterium UBA996
ACCCCAATCCGGGACCCCGACCGGCCCGCGCCGCCGCTACTGCCCCTCGAAGAACCCCGCGCCCGCGCGCGAGAGCAGCTTTGCCGCCAGCGCGCGGCCCATCTCGGGCCCGTCCTCGACCGCGCCGCGGGTCGCGTCCGCCAGCGCTTCCGTCCCGTCCACGCGCAGGATCTCGCCCCGCAGGCGCAGCGACCCGCCGTCGAGTTCCGCAAGCCCAGCAATCGGCGTCTCGCAACTGCCATCGAGCGCGGCCAGGAAGCTGCGTTCCGCCGCCAGGCGCTGCCCGGTCGGCCCGTGGTGGATCGCCTCCAGCATCGCGGCCGCGCGCGGGTCATCGGCCCGCCGCTCGATCCCGATGGCGCCTTGCGCCACCGCGGGCAGCATCGCGTCGGGGTCGATGGCGCGCCGCGGCACGTCGGCCGCGCCCAGCCGGTTCAGCCCCGCCATGGCCAGGAACGTCGCCTGCGCCACGCCTTCGGACAGTTTCCGCAGCCGGGTCTGCACGTTGCCGCGGAACTCGACCACGTTCAGGTCGGGCCGCCGGTATTTCAGCTGCGCCCGGCGCCGCAGGGACGACGATCCCACCACCGCGCCTTCCGGCAGGGCGTCGAACCCCGACCCGTCCAGCGCGACGAAGGCATCCCGCACGTCCTCGCGCGGCAGGTAGGTGTCCAGCACCAGCCCGCCCGGCTGTGCCGTCGGCATGTCCTTCATCGAATGGACCGCGATGTCGATGCTGGCGTCCAGCAGCGCCTCCTCGATCTCGCGCGTGAACAGGCCCTTGCCGCCGATCTCCTTCAGGGGCCGGTCCTGCACCGCATCGCCCGTCACCTTGATGACGACGATCCCGAATGCCGCTTCCGGCAGGCCGAACGCCGCCATCAGCCGCGCGCGTGTCTCGTGCGCCTGGGCCAGTGCCAGGGGCGATCCGCGGGTTCCGATCTTCAGGGGGGTGGCGGGCGAGGGGAGGTCCAGCATCATGGCCGCTGGTCTAGCGGTGTCAGGCTGGCCTGACAACTCGGATCGTGGCAGGACGGGCGGGCAGGATTCGGGGGATGGACCAAGGCAATGGCCGACAAGAAGAAACTGATGCGCGCGCTGGCCGGGGAACGGCAGGCCGTCCCCCCCGTCTGGCTGATGCGGCAGGCCGGGCGCTACCTGCCCGAATACCGCGCCACCCGCGCGCAGGCGGGGGATTTCCTGTCGCTCTGCTACAACCCCGACCTCGCGGCCGAGGTCACGCTGCAACCGATCCGCCGCTTCGGCTTCGACGCGGCGATCCTGTTTGCCGACATCCTGCTGGTGCCCCACGCGCTGGGCGCCGACCTGTGGTTCGAGACGGGCGAAGGCCCGCGCCTGTCCACCATCACCACGCCCGCCGACATGGCCCGGATCAAGCCCGCGGACGCGATCCACGACCATCTTGCGCCGGTCTATGAAACCGTCCGGATCCTGTCGCGCGAACTGCCGTCCGACGTGGCGCTGATCGGCTTTGCCGGGGCACCGTGGACGGTCGCCACCTACATGATCGCGGGTCGCGGCACGCCCGACCAGGGGCCTGCGCATGCGCTGATCAGTGCGGACCGCGCCCTGTTCGAACAGCTTCTCGAACGCATCACGGATGCCACCATCGCCTACCTGTCGGCCCAGATCGACGCGGGCGCCGAGACGGTGAAGCTCTTCGACAGCTGGGCCGGGTCGCTGAAGGGCGATGACTTCGACGCCTACGCCGTGAAACCCGCCCGCGCAATCATCGCCGCGCTCAAGGCGCGCTACCCCCATGTCCCCGTCATCGCCTTCCCGCGCGAGGCCGGCCCCCGCTACCAGGGCTTCGCCCACGCGACGGGCGCCGATTGCGTGGCGCTCGACAATTCCGTCGATGCCGCCTGGGCCGCGGCCCATGTGCAGACCGACGGCTGCGTGCAGGGCAACCTCGACCCCGCGCTGATGGTGACGGGCGGGGATGCCCTGACGGCCGAGGCGCAGCGTATCGTGCAGGCGTTCGCAGGCGGACCGCACATCTTCAACCTCGGCCACGGGATCACCCCCGACGCCGACCCCGACAACGTGCATCGCCTGCTGGAAGCCATCCGCGGCTGACCCCCGCGCGCGCCCATCCCGCGCCCAACTTTCGCCACCCGGCCCTGCGATCCCTCCTGCCATTGCACGGCAGGGCCGGATCTCATGCGTTATCTCCCGCGCGTATTGCTCCTCATGTTCACCGGGTTCCTCTTCGTCGGCGTCAATGCCGACCCCACGGGGGAGGACCGCAACGCCGCCGCCCGCAACCTCGACATGGCGGGGCTCATGGGACCGAACGGCGCGGTGCCGCACTACCAGGACCTCGCCGACGACATCTCGGATGTCCGCCGCATCCTGCCAAGCGCGCAGGGCATGCGCGACAGCGTCGTCAGCGCCCGCCGCTGGGCCGAGGCCAAGTTCACCCGCCCGCCGTCGCGTCCCGGGTTCGGCGAAAATGCGCGCGGTGGCTGGCGGGAGTTCGGGGCCTCCACGGGGTCGGGCCTGCCCTGAGCGCGGGCGCCTGCGCGCCATCATTCCGCCCGAAACCGCTGGCAGGTGGTCGGTGCCCGTCCACTCCCGGGGCCACGCCCGTGCGCTTCCTGTCCCGCCTTCTGTCGCAACTGGTCCTGCGCCTTCTGCTGACCGTCGCCTTCGGCGCGCTCCTGCTGGTCATGCAAGGGCGACTGCCCCTTGGCACGGGCAATCCGGGCTCCGGTGGGGTCACCGCCGCGCCCGGCACCGTCGATCCCCAGGCCGAGGCCGACCGCGTCGCGCGGACGCTGGCCGACCTCGCCGCGCGGCTGCGGGGCGGCAGCGTGTATGACGCGGCACCGACCGCCGTCGCGGGTGGTCCGGCGGATGCGCCGACCGCGCCCTCCCCCCGCTTCACCGCGCCTCCGCGCGCCGCCACCGACGATCTTGCGGACACCGCGGGCACGCCGCGCATCCTGAACGGCGGCGGCGCCGGGTCGTTCCATCGCGTCCCCGGACCCTGACGGCCCGCCCTGACGGCCCACCCGGACGGCCCGCCCGGACGGCCAATCGCGGACTGCCCCGGAAGCGCCCCAATCGCGCCCCGGATTCCGCCGGGATCGGATGACCCTGTCACCCTGTCGTTCCGTGGGGGGGCCGCACATTGCCACCGATTCAGCTGATCCTTGTCTTCGTCGGCCTTCTGGTCGGCGTCGTGATGCTGTCGGGCGTGCAGGTGGAACTGCCCAGCACGGTGTCCAGCATCGGGGGCCAGTCCGCCCCGCGCGACGTGACCGACCCCGCCCAGACCGTCCGCGTCGATTTCTACGGCGACCGGGTGGAAAGCCCCGGCGTGGCGGGTCAGGGGCGCGAGGTCTACCTGCTGTCTGCCCTGCTGGCCGACGGCACCCCGCGCGCGTCGGAACGCCCGGCGACCTTTGTCCCCGGCCGCGCGGTCGAGAACTGCACCCCCCGCCCCCCCGCGGCGGACGAGGCGCTGGTCGCCGTCCAGACCTATGAGGGCGGGCAGGACACGCCGGTCTGGCTCACCACGGCCGCCGACCTGGCGCGCGAAACGCAGTACTGGGTCGAACAACGCGCCCTGCGCAACGGCTTCATCGGGTCCACGCCGAACCGGCCGATGGACCCCGCCAACCGGATCGACGTGATCGTGACCGACACCTCGGCGCCCGTGTATCTGGTGCTGCACAGCGGGTTCTCGGGCACCCTCTGGCATGTGGTCACGGCCCCCGGCGTGCGCATCGCCCATGTCGCGGCCGTTGGCCCGGGGGCCCTTGGCGTCAGTCTGCCCGATCCCGCCACCCCGGTCGAATTCGTCGAAGCCTGCGCGCCCCGCCCCGCCCGCGAACCCGCGCCGCACTGGGACCTGTTCCACCGCATCGGATCGGGCCCCGAGTACGAGGCCAAGGCCCGCGAATGGTTCGCCGCCTATGACGGCTGGTTCCGCGCCGCCTTCGGCCAGGGGGTCGAGGCCGTGACCTATGGCGCCTTCGCCGCCGACCATGTGCTGGCCGGCCCGGCCCCCGCCGCACCCGTCCCCTGGCGTCCGTTCGACGGCGCGACCGTGGTGCAGGGCCCGACCGGCACCGCCTTTGCCGGGACCAAGTCCGAGGCCGAACGCCACTTCGCCGCCGCGCAGACGGCACTCGCCACGGCCGCCGCGGGCGGCAGCCTCGACATGATCCTGCCCCCGGCGATGGAACGCCTCGCCGCCCTGCCTGCCCCGGATGCGGAGACACAGCCATGAGCCGCGCCATCATTTCCGTGATCAGCCTGGTCGTGTTCGGCCTGCCGATGGTCATGGTCAGCCTCTGGGGGCTGGACATGCAGGACCGCTGGGAAGAGGTGCTGGGCACCGAACGCAACGTGCCCTCGGGCCTTGCGACCGCCGGGCGCGCCGTGAACGACTGGGTCGCCGATGCGCGCGAGGGACAGATGGCCGCCGCGCTGTTCGATCCCGTAGCGATCACCGACCACCGCTTCGTCCAGTACCGCCGCACCGGGGTGACGGTCGCCGACGTGCTGGCCCCGGGCGAGGCCGTACCACCCGCGGACCACGCGCACCTGTGGATCACCGCGCGCGGCCTTGCGCTGGCGCAGGCCGAGGGCTGCCCTGCGATCCTCGACACCATCGCGACCCGCTGCTCGGCCGGGAGGCTGGAGGTCGCGCCGCAGGACGACGGCACCTTCACCGTCGCGGCCCGTCTGGGCTTCGCGCCCGCCGACGATCCCGGCGCCGTGCCCCCCAATGGCCGCGACGTGGGGATCAACCGGACAACCCTGCGCCTGCCCCTGCAAGGGTCCCTCAGCGTGCCGCCCGATCAGGTCGCCACCGCCGAGCGCGAGCTGCTGACCGCGGCGCAGGACGCCTGCCGCACCCTGCGCGCGGACACCGGGACCTGCACGATCCAGGCGCTGCAGTTCGGCCGGACCGTTCGCGGCGATACCGTCAACCTGTCCGCCGACGTGGTCCTGGCCTCGCTGGTGCCCGATGGCACCGACGCCGTGACGGACGCGACCGAGGCCGCGATCACCGGCGGCATCATGGACCGCCTGCGCGGCCTGATGGGCGGCGACGACACCGAAGCCGCGCCCGCCACCGGCAGCGCCCCCCGCGTGCTGCAGGGCGGCGGCGCGCGGAACGGCGACAACACCCTGACGATCGACTGACGCCTCATCCCGCGATGCCACCCGGCAGCGTCGGCACGTCCAGCGCCGCGAACCCGTAGTGCCGCAGCCAGCGCAGGTCGCTGTCGAAGAACGCGCGCAGGTCGGGGATTCCGTATTTCAGCATCGCGATCCGGTCGATCCCCATGCCGAAGGCAAAGCCCTGGTACCGCGCCGGGTCGATCCCGCCCGCGGCCAGCACCTTGGGGTGGACCATGCCGGACCCGAGGATCTCCAGCCAGCTGTCGCCCTCGCCGACCTTCAGCTGCCCGCCGTCCCAGGAACACCGGATATCCACCTCGGCCGACGGTTCGGTGAAGGGGAAGTGCGACGCGCGGAACCGCAGGTCCACGTGATCGACCCCGAAATACGCCTTCACGAACTCCTCCAGCACCCATTTCAGGTTCGCCATCGAGATGTCCGTGTCGATCGCCAGCCCCTCGATCTGGTGGAACATGGGCGTGTGCGTCTGGTCGTAGTCGGCGCGATAGACGCCGCCCGGCGCGATGATCCGCAGGGGCGCGCCCATCGCCTCCATCGACCGGATCTGCACCGGGCTCGTGTGGGTGCGCAGCACGTTCGGCGGGCGATTATCCCCGGCCGCCCGCTTCACATAGAACGTGTCCATCTCGGCCCGCGCCGGGTGGTGGCCGGGGATGTTCAGCGCGTCGAAGTTGTACCAGTCGCTGTCGATCCGCGGGCCTTCGGCCACGCTGAACCCCATGTCGGCGAAGATCGCGGTGACCTCCTCGGTCACGCGGGACACGGGGTGGATCGTGCCCTGCCGCCGCGGACGGCCCGGCAGCGACAGGTCCAGCCATTCGGTCGCCAGCCGTTCCTCCAGCGCCGCATCGGCGAGCGATGCCTTGCGCGCCGCGAGCGCCGACGTCAGCTCGTCCTTCAGCGCGTTCAGCGCAGGCCCCGCCACCTGCCGGTCCTCGGGCGACATGCCGCCCAGTTCCCGCATCCGCAGCGACACCTCGCCCTTCTTGCCAAGGGCCGCCAGCCGCACGTTCTCCAGCGCGGCCTCGTCGGTCGCGGCCGCTACGGCGGTCAGGTACTTGTTGCGAAGATCGTCCATCACCGGCCCCGGGATTGCAGCGTGGATTGCCCTAGCGGGCGGGCGGGGCGATTGCAACCGGACGGGCCACGCTCCGGGCCATCGCGTCCGCCAGCGCCTTCCCGATCACGTCCGATCCCGCGACAGACGGGTGCACCCGGTCACGGGCATAGAGCGCAGGCGAACCTGCCACGACTGCCCGGGTCGGCACGAAGATCACGCCCGGACGTGCCGACGCCATGCGTGCGAGCCGCACGTCCAGCGCAGCGAACTCGTCGTCGCAGGCGGCAAAGCTGCCACCGCCCGCCTGGCTCGGTCCATAGTAGCCCAGGACCGCGACCCGTGCCGCCCCGGCCGCCTGCACCTGCCGGACAAGGTCCGGCATCGCGCCCACCGATCCGTCGGGCGACACCAGGGCATCCAGCGCCGCATCGCACCCCGTGCAGCCGCAGGCGGACGACAGGTCATTGGCCCCGCCGTTCACGATCGCCCAGTCGCGGGGTCCTGGGACAACCTGCGCCGGAACCGACAGGCCCAGTGCCGCGCGCAGGGGCGACGGCTGGATCACCCGCGCCCCGGGCACAGCGGCGTTGATCACGTCAAGACCCAGCGCGCGAGCCGCGACTTCGGGGATCGACGCACGCGCACCGCGGTTCCACGCCAGCACGCTGTCCCCCACGGCCAGCACCCGTGCGTCCGGGTCCGCGCCTGGCGCGCAGCCGCCAAGCAGCCCCAGACAGGCAAACGCCGCGCCAAGGAGCGATCCCCGCGCGGCGTTCATCGGCATCACAGGCACCCTCAGGCAGCAGGCAGGGCGCCCTTGACCTTTTCCACGATGGCGCCGAACGCCTCTGGCTCGTGGATCGCCAGATCCGACAGTACCTTGCGGTCCACCTCGATGCCGGCCAGCGCCAGCCCGTTGATGAAGCGCGAGTAGGTCAGCGCCGGGTCGATGGCGCGGACGGCGGCGTTGATCCGCTGGATCCACAGCGCGCGGAAGTTACGCTTGCGCACAGCGCGGTCGCGGGTCGCATACTGGTTGGCCTTGTCCACCGACTGGGCCGCGACCTTGAAGGTGCGCGAGCGGAAGCCGTAGTGGCCCTTGGCGGCCTTCAGGATCTTCTTGTGGCGGGCGTGGGTGACGGTGCCGCCCTTGACGCGAGACATGTGCGGTCCTCCTCAGCGATCGTAGGGCATGTAGATCTTGACGATCTTGCCATCCTGCTCGCTCAGGGCACCGGTGCCCCGCGCGTTCCGGATGAACTTGGCCGTCCGCTTGATCATGCCGTGGCGCTTGCCGGCCTGACCGGCGATGACCTTGCCGGTCGCGCTCATCTTGAACCGCTTCTTCGCGGCTGACTTGGTCTTCATCTTGGGCATTTCGCTCTCCGTTCCGAAGGGTCGTGCCGCGCGACTCGGCATGCCACATGGCCGGACGCGCGCTGGGAACCGGGCGGATACACGGGAGGTCCCGGCCACGCAAGCCCCTTCGCGGGGGCCCGGGTCACATCCAGCCGGCGATCACCCGCACGAACACGTCCGGCACCTCGGTCAGGCGATAGCCCCCGGGCTTGCCGGTCAGCGCCAGCACCAGAAGTACCCCGGCGATCATCGTCATGATCGCGGGCACCCGCGGCGAGCGGTCGGATGACCAGGCGCTCAGGAACGACGGGATCGCCAGCACCGCAAGGGTGATGCCCACGACGAGATACACATCGCTCGATGACCCGCCCATGCGGGCATTATTCGGGATCGGTGCGGAAAATCAACCGTTCGTCACAGGGCGCCACGCGCACGATGTTCGTGGTGCCCGACTGGTTGAAGGGCACGCCCGCCGTCACCACGATCTGGTCCTTCACGTCGGCAAAGCCGAAGGCGCGCGCCACCCGGGCGGACGCCACCACCGCCGACTTGAAGCGGTCCAGTTCCTCGGTCACCACGCAATGCGCCGACCACACCAGGCACATCCGCCGCGCGGTTTCCAGCTTGGACGTGAGCAGGATGATCGGCACCCGCGGGCGTTCCCGCGCCACCAGGTTCCCGGTGTTGCCCGATTCCGTGAAGCAACAGATCACCTTGATCGGCGTGGTCTCGGCAATCTCGCGCGCCGCGGCCACGATGGCGTCGGCGACCGTGTGGCGCGACCCGCCGCGGCTGGCCTCGATCACCGCGCGATAGGTCGGGTCCTGTTCGACGTTCAGCGCGACCGCATTCATCGTGCGCACCGCCTCGACCGGGTATTTCCCGGCCGCCGATTCCGCCGACAGCATCACCGCATCGGTGCCCTCGTAGATCGCGGCGGCCACGTCCGACACCTCGGCCCGCGTGGGCATCGGGTTCTCGATCATGCTTTCCAGCATCTGGGTGGCCACGATCACGGGCTTGGCCGCGGCGCGGCAGCCCCGTACCAGCCGCTTCTGGATCGGCGGCACGCTTTCCACCGGCAGTTCCACGCCCAGGTCGCCGCGGGCGACCATGATCCCGTCCGACGCTTCCAGGATTTCCGCGAACGCTTTCACCGCCGCGGGCTTCTCGATCTTCGACAGGATCGCGGCGCGGCCCTTCGCCAGCGCGCGGGCCTCGGTCACGTCCTCCTTGCGCTGGACGAACGACAGCGCCAGCCAGTCCACGCCCAGTTCGCACACGAATTCCAGATCGCGCCGGTCCTTCTCGGACAAGGCGGCGAGCGGCAGCACCACGTCGGGCACGTTCACGCCCTTGCGGTTGGAAATCGTGCCGCCCACGGTCACCGTGCAATCGGCATGCTTCGGCGAACAGGCCACGACCTTGAGCCGGATCTTGCCGTCGTTGACCAGAAGGTTCGCGCCCGGCTCCAGCGCGGCGAAGATTTCCGGATGCGGCAGGTAGACCCGCGTCGCATCGCCCGGTGTCTCGTCCAGGTCCAGCCGGAACGCCTGCCCGTCGGCCAGATCCTCGGACCCGTTGGCGAACGTCCCCACCCGCAGCTTCGGCCCTTGCAGGTCGGCCAAGATCGCGATGGGCCGCCCGGTATCGGCCTCGACCTGGCGGATCATCGCGTGGCGCGCGGCGATATCGGCATGCACGCCGTGGCTCATGTTCAGGCGGAACACGTCCGCGCCCGCCTCGAACAGCGCCCGGATCATGTCATAAGTCGAGGACGCAGGTCCAAGCGTCGCCACGATCTTCACGTTGCGGTGGCGTCTCATCGGTGTCCCTCGTCGTTTCCTGGCGGCTTTTCCCGGCCGTGCGGCGCCGTTATGGGTGATTTGGGATGGGGTGACAACTAGCGCTAACATCGCAACCCCGCGGATGCAGGCCTAACCCCGGAAGGTAAGGGAACCGTGACGCAGGATGCCGTCGAAATCATCGGCGAGGCGCGGCCCGCGCGCTGGCTCGTCACCTGCGACCACGCATCGAACCGCGTGCCCGACGCGGTCTGCGGCGGCGACCTGGGCATCCCGCCCGACGACATGGCCCGCCACATCGCCTGGGACGTGGGTGCGGCGGGCGTCACGCGCCACCTGGCGGCGCTTCTCGACGCGCCTGCGGTGCTGTCCACCGTGTCGCGGCTGGTGATCGACCCCAACCGGGGCGAACACGACCCGACGCTGGTGATGAAGCTCTACGACGGCACCATCGTGCCCGGGAACCGCCACGCCGACGGGACGGAGGTCGAACGCCGCCTGACCCTGTATCACCGCCCCTACCACGCGGCACTCGCGCGCCTCGCCGCCCGCCGCACCGACACGGTGATCTGCGCGGTCCACTCCTTCACGCCCTGCCTGCGGGGCCGCCCGCCCCGGCCCTGGCACGTCGGCGTCCTGTATTTCCACCTCGACGACCGGCTGGCCAAGCCCCTGATCGCGCGGCTGCGCGCCGAACCCGACCTCTGCGTCGGCGACAACGAACCCTACTCCGGCCACCTGCCGGGCGATGCCATCGACATCCACGCGCTGCGTCCCGGCCGCCCCAACGTGCTGATCGAGGTCCGCAACGACCTGATCGCCGACCCCGCCAGGCAATCCGCCTGGGCCGCCCGGCTGGCCCCCATCCTGACGCAGGTTCTTTCGGAAAGCGGGCTCTGATGCGCTTTGAAGCGGTGATCTTCGACCTCGACGGCACGCTCGTGGACAGCGAGCGCGTGATCCTTGACGCGGGCATGGCCGCGCTCGCGTCCCTCGGCCACACGCCCCTGCGGCAGGTGCTGGCGGCGCTCGTCGGCACCGTGGGCGACGCCAGCCGCGCCGTGCTGACGGCGCACTATGGACCAGGGTTCGACCATGCCGCCTTCGATGCGGCCTGGGCCCGCGCGGCCGATGCGGCCTGGACCGGGCATCTCGACACCCGCCCGGGTGCCCATGACCTGCTCGGCCATCTCGATGCCCGGCACATTCCCCGCGCGGTCGCCACCAACAGCCTGACGGCTACCGCGCATGACAGCCTGACGGCCGCCGACCTGGCCCGCTTCTTCCACCGCGACCACGTCCACGGGCGCGACACGGTCACCCGCCCGAAACCCGCGCCCGACCTGTTCCTGCGGGCGGCCGCGGGGCTGCGGGCCGACCCCGCCCGGTGCCTCGTGTTCGAGGATTCGGACACCGGCGTGGCCGCCGCTCTGGAAGCGGGCATGACCGTGGTCCACATCCCCGACCAGCGCCCGCCCGCGACCCGCGCCGCGCAGCACCACGCGCCCTCGCTGCTGGACGGCGCGCGTGCCGCGGGTCTGATCGACTGACGGCGCGGGCGGCGCCGGTCAGGGCGCCCGTGCCAGCCGCATCGGCCCGGCCGCGCCACGCCGCAGGGTCGCCATCACCACCACTGCGGCAAACAGCCCCATGCCCGCCAGCGACAAGAGCGCCCCGGCATAGACCAGCGGCTTGAACCGGTGGTCGTCCAGCCCAAGATACAGCCCAAGGCCCACGGGCATCATCCAGAACCCGACCGCCGACACCGCGACCTGCACCCGCGCCAGCCGCGGCGTCGGCACCTCGGCCCCGCGATAGTACAGCCCGAACAGCGCCATCGACACCTAGCCGAGCAGGTTCAGGTGCGCATGCGCCGACGCGATGATGAAGTTCTGCGTGGCGCCCATGACGATGCCCGCCAACATGCCCGCCAGCGCGGCCGGAACCGCCACCAGAAGGCAGACCTCGCCCAGCCGCGTCGTTGACCCCTGCGCGGTCATCCCTGGTACCCCCCGTTCGCCAGCCATTCGATTTCCTCGGGCGTGGACGGACGGCCCAGGATGTCGTTGCGGTGCGGGAAGCGCCCGAACCGGCTGATGATCCCGTGATAGAACGCCGCCCGCGCCACCGGCGCGTCGCCCATGTGCGCCACAAGGTCGGCCAGCCGGTCGTGGTCGGCGATATCCTCGGAATGGGCGAAGGGCAGGTAGAAGAACAGCCGGATGTCCGGGTCGATGCGCAGGTCGAAGCCCGACCAGATCGCATCGGCCGCTTCCGCGCGGGCCATCGTGTCGGTGGCATACATCCGCGGCGTCCCCGGAAGGAATTGCGCGGGTACTGGTCCAGCAGCAGGACCAGCGCCAGCGCGCCCTCGGGCGACCGCGTCCAGGCCGGGCAGCGCCCCGCCGCCGCGTTCGCGTAATCCTCGGCAAAGGTCTCGCGGAACAGCGGGTCAAAGGCGGGGTCCTTGGCGAACCACATGTCGGGTCCCGCCTCGCGCCAGAATTGCAGGACCAGGGCCGGGCGCGCGAGCGCGGCCAGGGCCGGGACCCGCGGCTGAATCGCCGTCGCATTCATCATCTTCGTCATCGTCAATCTCCGTTCGGGAAGGCCATCCGTATCGGTCGGCCGGCCTCATGAATCCAGTGAGGGTTTTTCAGCCATATGCTGAAACGAACTGCACGTGCTGCGGCCCGGGGTCCGGATGCAGCACGTCATGCAGGGGGTGAAAGCGCATCTTGGGCCGGACCCCGTCCGGCAGGCGCGGCGCGATCTCGGCGGCAAAGAACCGCGCCGCATCCTCGCGCGTGTCCCAGACCTCGACCACGCGCCAGCCGTCATCGGTGGGATGCGACAGGTGCAACACCAGCCCCCGGGCGCACGTCAGGGCGTGACCGACCTCGGCCAGCAGGCTGTCATAGCCGTGCGGGGTCTGCCCCTGCACGTCGGATATCATCAGGACCGCCATCGTTCTTGCTCCCTCCTTGGGATCATCGGATGCCCCAAGGGTCGCATCTGGACTTTCATGAATCCAGTGATATGATTTCAGGGATATGTTGCATCAGACTGATCTTTCCCGGACCGACCTGAACCTTCTCGTCCTGTTCGAGACGGTCATGGCCGAAGGCAACGCGGGCCGTGCCGCTGCGCGGCTGAACCTGTCGCCCTCGGCGGTCAGCCACGGGCTGGGGCGCCTGCGCCGCCTGCTGCATGACCCGCTGTTCCTGCGCACCCCGCGCGGGATGGTGCCGACCGACCGTGCGCG
>DBBA01000200.1:14837-15713 GCA_002291955.1 Rhodobacteraceae bacterium UBA996
CCCGCGACCTCGACCCGCCGCTTCCGGCTTGGCATGGCCGATGCGCTTCTGTGCACCGTGGGACCGGCCCTTGCCGCCGCGCTGGCCGCGCGCGCGCCGTCGGTCGGCGTGGCGGTGCTGCACGTCCTGCCCGCGTTCCGCCAGTCGGTGGACGAAGGCGCCTGGGACCATGTGCTGGCCATGCTGGAAAGCCGCGAACTCGACGTGGCGGTGCTGCCGTGGCTGACCAGCCCTGCGCGGTTCGTGGCCCGTCCGGTGCCGGGTGCCACGGACCGCCTCGTGGCCGCCACCCGCACCGACCATCCCTATGCGCGCGACCCATCGCTCGACACCTACTGCGGGTCGCGCCACCTCGTCCTGTCGGGCCGGGGCGATCCGGTGACCGCGACGGATGCCATCCTCGAGAAGATGGGGCGGAGCCGCAGCGTCGTCATGACGGCGCCGACCTTCGCCTCGGCCCTGTTCCTTGTCGCCGAAAGCGATCTCGTGGTCTCGCTGCCGGAAAGCCTGGTGGCCTTGCACGGCGCGCGGTTCGCCCTGGCTGCCACGTCCTTGCCGTTCGACGCGCCATTGGGCAACGTGCTCGCCGTCACGACCCGCGCCGCGCTGCAGGACCGCGGTGTGGCTTGGCTGGTGGACCGGATCTGCGGCCTCACCTGGCCCGGCGTCGCCGCGTCGGCCCCTGTACGCTGACCCCGCCCTTCCGCCAGGAGACCGCCCATGGACGACGCCACCCGCACCGAACTGGAAGCCGCCGCCTTCCGTGCGCTGCGCGACCACCTGATCGGCAAGCGCCCCGACGTGCAGAACATCGACCTGATGACCCTCGCCGGGTTCTGCCGCAACTGCCTGTCGCGCTGGTACCAGGAGGCCGCG
>DBBA01000169.1 GCA_002291955.1 Rhodobacteraceae bacterium UBA996
TGGGTCGGCCGACCGGCCGGGGCGCCCTCGTCCCGGGATTTCGCGTCGAACATCGCGGACTCCTGCCTGGGTGACAGCGCCGGGGTCATTCCCCCGCGCATCGCCTTGTCTGCCGGTGACATAACCGCGAAAGCCCCTTCGTCAATCCGTGCGTCCCTTGGCCTGACCTGTCCCGGCTTCCCCCGCAAGCCCCAGCGCGTCGGCCAGCCGCATCTGCGCCGATCCGGGGCGCAGGGGCCGGGGCTGGCCGGGGGCAGGTGCCCATCCCGTCAGCGCCACGATCTCGAACGTCGCGGGGATGCGCCCGTCGGGCCGGGCGTGGGTATCCGCGTACAGCGCCGCCGCCCGGGCGATCACGCCCCGCCGCGTCGGGCGGCGCAGACGCTGCGCCATTGCATTCGTCTCGCCCATCGCGCGCAGGTCGCGCATCAGCGCCAGCGCATCCGCGTAGGTCGCGGTCAGGGGCACGCTGTCGGCCACCGGCAAGGCCAGCCCTGCCCGCTGCAACAGCGACCCCAGATCCCGGATCTCGCCCATCGGCAGCACGCGGGGGGAAAGGCCGCCGGTTTCCTCCACTTCGGCCTCGGCCAGTGCCTGCCGCAGTTCCACCAGCGTCTGCCCGCCAAAGGTCAGGCCCAGGAACATCCCGTCGGGCGCCAGCGCGCGGGCGCATTGCACGATCTGGCCCACGGGATCGTCCGCCCAGTGCAGCCCCAGCGTGTGGATCACCAGGTCATGCGCGCCGGGCCGCAGGGCCAGCACCGGATCGTCAGGCACCACCACGGCCCCGAAACCGTCCCACAGCTGCGGGAACGGCGTCACCACGGCCGGCGCCGTAAACCGCCTGTTAACCATCCCGAGCCTTTCCTCCACCTCGTCGCGGGCGGCGCGGTGCAGGAAATCCGCCAGACCCGCCGCGACGGCCCGGCGGCGCTGGCGATCCAGCCTTGGGCGGTCGGTGAACAGCGGGGGGGCGTCGGTCATGGCACCATCATCGGGGGCGGGCGCACCTTGGGCGTGGCAGGCGCGGCTGGCGGGACTGGCGCCCGCCGCGCTGCGGCAGGGCGGGGCAATCATGCGCCGGGGCCTGCGGGAAATCTACCCGCCCACCTGTGTCCTGTGCGACGCCCTGGTGACCGAGGATCACGCGCTCTGCCCCGACTGCTGGCGCGACGCGCCGTTCCTGTCGGGGCTCGTCTGCGACCAGTGCGGCGTGCCGCTGCCCGGGCAGGACGACGGGCCGGTGCGCTGCGACGACTGCCTGACCATCGCGCGGCCCTGGGTCCGGGGCCGGGCCGCGCTGGCCTATGCCGGGTCCGGGCGCGCGGCCGTGCTGGCGCTGAAACATGCCGACCGGCTGGACCTGGCCCTGCCCGCCGCCCGCTGGATGCTGCGCGCCGCACGCCCGATCCTGCGCCCCGGCATGCTGGTCGTGCCGGTCCCGGTGCACCGCTGGCGGCTGCTGGCCAGGCGCTACAACCAGGCGGCGCTGCTGGCCCATGCGCTGGGGCACGTCGCCGGGCTGGATGTCCTGCCCGACGCGCTGGAACGGACGCGCACCACCGGCACCCAGGACGGCAAGGGGCATGCGGCGCGCTTTGCCAACATGGAGGGCAGCATCCGCCCGCATCCCCGGCGGGGCGCCGGTCTGGCCGGGCGCGACGTCCTGGTGGTGGACGACGTGATGACCTCGGGCGCGACATTCGCGGCCTGCGCCGATGCCGCACGGGCGGCCGGCGCGGCGTCGGTCAGCGTGCTTGCACTGGCGCGGGTGACGAAAGACCCGTAATCTCCGTGCGTTGATGGCATGACGGGAGTGGCCGATGGCCCGGGTCGAGATCTATACCTCGCCGCTGTGCGGCTACTGCCACGCAGCCAAGCGCCTGCTGACGCAAAAGGGCGTGGCGTTCGAGGAAACCGACGTGTCGCGCGATCCCGGCCTGCGCACCGCGATGATGGACCGCGCGGGCGGTCGCCACACCGTGCCGCAGATCTTCATCAACGGGCAGCATGTGGGCGGCTGCGACGACCTGTATGCGCTGGACCGCGCGGGAGGCCTTGACCCGCTTCTGGCGGCCTGACCGATGCGGGCCGCGCTGATCCAGATGACCTCGGGCGATGATCCGGCCGCGAACCGGGCCGTGGTGCTGGACCACCTGCGCCGGGCGGCCGAAGCCGGGGCCGACCTTGCCCTGACGCCCGAGGTGACGAACTGCGTCGCCACCTCGCGCGATCGGCAGAACGCGGTGCTGACGTCCGAGACCGACGATCCCCTGCTGGCCGCCGTGCAGGCCGAGGCCGCGCGGCTGGGGCTGTGGGTGCTTCTGGGGTCCATCGCGGTCAAGACCGGGGACGCGGACGGGCGGTTTGCCAACCGGTCGATCCTGGTCGGCGCCGATGGCGGCATCGCGGCACGCTACGACAAGATCCACATGTTCGACGTGGCCGTGACCGACACCGAAACCCACCGCGAATCGGCGGGGTTCCGGCCGGGCACGCAGGCCGTCGTTGCGGACACGCCGTTCGCGCGGCTGGGGCTGACGATCTGCTACGACCTGCGCTTTCCGCACCTGCACCGGGCGCTGGCCAAGGCGGGCGCCCAGATCATCACGGTTCCGGCCGCCTTTACCCCGCCCACCGGCCGCGCCCACTGGGAGGTGCTCTTGCGCGCCCGCGCGATCGAGACGGGGTGCTTCGTGCTGGCCCCGGCGCAGACCGGCGACCACCCGATCACCGAAGGCCGCCCGCGCCGCACCCACGGTCACTCGCTGGCCGTCACCCCCTGGGGCGAGGTGCTGGCGGATGCGGGAACCGACCCCGGCCTGACCATCGTGGACATGGACCTGTCGGATGTGGACGCCGCCCGCGCCCGCATCCCGGCACTGACCCACGACCGGCCATTCGACGGGCCCTGATGGCCGAGACCGCCGAAGCCCTGGCCGCGACGCTGTTCGCCGAGCTGTTCATGGCCGACCAGTTGGCCCGTGGCCGCGTATCGCGCGTGCTGCCCAAGGGGATGGAGCTGTCGCATTTCTCGGTCCTGAACCACCTGGCGCGCACGCCGGGCGAAAAGACGCCCGCGCAACTGGCCCGCGCGTTCCATGTCACGCGGGGTGCGATGACGAACACGCTCGCCCGGCTGGAATGGGCGGGGCATGTCCACATCCGCCCCGACTGGGACGACGCCCGGCGCAAGTTCGTGTCGATCAGCCCGTCGGGACGGTCGGCCTATGACGCGGCCCTTGCCGCCATCGCACCGCTGCTGGCCGAGGTGGTGCGCGGCGTGGGCGAGGCGCGGGTGCGCGCGGCCCTGCCGGTGCTGCGCGACCTGCGCAACCAGCTGGGCGACGATCCCGCCTAGCCTTGTGGTGTCCGCGCAGTCTTTCGATCCTCGCTCCGCTCCGGTCGGCCTGCGCTTCAACGGTCGCGGAACTGCGGCTCGCGCTTGTCCAGGAAGGCGGCCATGCCTTCCTTCTGGTCCTCGGTCGAAAACAGGGCATGGAACAGGCGCCGTTCGTACATCAGCCCGTCCGACAGCGGCACCTCGAACGCGCGGTTCACCGCTTCCTTGACCGACAGGGTCGACATCATCGGCTTCTCGGCCACCTTGCGGGCCACGGCCACGGCCTCTTCCATCAGCTTCTTGACCGGGACCACCCGGCTGACCAGCCCCGCGCGTTCCGCTTCGGCCGCGTCCATGAAGCGCCCGGTCAGGTTCATGTCCATCGCCTTGGCCTTGCCCACGCTGCGCGCCAGCCGCTGCGTGCCGCCCATGCCGGCCATGATCCCCAGATTGATCTCGGGCTGGCCGAACTTGGCGGTGTCGGACGCGATGACGATATCGCACATCATCATCAGCTCGCACCCCCCGCCCAGCACATAGCCCGACACGGCCGCCACGACGGGTTTGCGCACCCGGCGGATGCGGTCCACGTCGGCGCCGAACAGGTCGTCGAGGAAGGCATCGACATAGGTCTTGCCCGCCATCTCCTTGATGTCGGCCCCGGCGGCGAACGCCTTTTCCGACCCTGACAGCAGGATCACGCGCACCTTGTCGCTGGCATCCGCGTCGGCCATCGCGGTGGACAGTTCGGCCATCAGCTCGCCCGACAGCGCGTTCAGCGCCTCG
>DBBA01000075.1 GCA_002291955.1 Rhodobacteraceae bacterium UBA996
ACCGCAGGCGCGCCCGGCAGTTCGATGATCCCGTCGTGATCCGCGCCCAGCCCCAGTTCCCGCTCGGAACACATCATCCCGTGGCTTTCCACGCCCCGGATCTTGCCCACCTGGATCGTGGTATCGATGCCGGGCACATACTGCCCCGGATGCGCCACCACGACAAAGATGCCCGCCCGCGCGTTCGGCGCGCCGCAGATGATCTGCTGCTCGCCCCGCGCCGTGGCCACCCGGCACACCCGCAGCCGGTCGGCCTCGGGGTGCTTCTCGGCCGCCACCACATGCCCGATGGTGAACCCCTTCAGCCGCGCGGCCGGATCCGCCACCTCCTCGACCTCCAGCCCCAGATCGGTCAGCGCCGCGGCGATCTCGGCCACGGTGGCCGAGGTCTCCAGATGGTCGCGCAGCCAGGACAGGGTGAACTTCATCGCGGGCTTCCTTGTGGCGGGCGTCTCTCGGGGCCGGTCGCAGGCCCCGCGCCTGTTACCCCGCGTCCCCAGCCAAGAAAAGGGTCGCGCCCCGCCCGGTCACGCCGTTTTCCCCTTCATCCTGTCCCAAATATCCCGGGGGGAGCGCGGCAACGCCGCGCCGGGGGGCAGCGCCCCCCGCCTTCGCCCCAGAAAACACGAAACCCCCGGGCAGCCTGCCACGGGGGGTCCGGTTCGTCCTGCCCGGGGATCACCCCCGGACGACGCGTCGCCTCACGTCACGCGAGACCTTCGCGCTGGGCCTTCTTGCGCGCCAGTTTCCGGGCACGGCGGATGGCCTCGGCCTTCTCGCGGGCCTTCTTCTCGGACGGCTTCTCGAAATGCTGCTTGAGCTTCATTTCGCGGAACACGCCCTCGCGCTGAAGTTTCTTCTTCAGTGCACGAAGCGCCTGATCGACGTTGTTGTCGCGAACGCTGACCTGCATGTGGTTGTCACCACCTTTCCGGGTTAGAGTTGATGTCACGCAGGGACGCGGCCCTATATCAGCGGGGTTGCCCCATGTCCACCACGCCCGTTGCGGGCCTTTTCGGGATCGCCATTCCTCAATGACCGACGCCACCGCTCCCCTGATCGACCGCCTGCTGGACGCTGCCCTGCCGCATGTGCCCTTCGACGGCTGGTCGCCCGTGACCTTTGCCGCCGCCTGCCGCGACGCGGGCGTCGATCCGGCGCTGGCCCGCGCCGAAGCCCCGCGTGGCGCGGTGGACCTGGCCGTCGCCTTCCACCGCCGCGGGGATGCCGAGATGCTGCGCCGCCTGCGCACGGAACCCCTCGCCGACCTGCGCTTCCGCGACCGTGTCGCCCGCGCCGTGCGCCTGCGGATCGAGGCGATTCCCGACCGCGAGGCCGTGCGCCGCGGCTCCACCCTGTTCGCGCTGCCCCACCTCGCCCCCACCGGCGCGCAGCTTCTGTGGGGCACGGCCGATGCGATCTGGACGGCGCTGGGCGACACCGCGAACGACCTGAACTGGTACACCAAGCGCGCGACCCTGTCGGGCGTCTATGCCGCCACGGTCCTGTTCTGGCTGGGCGACGACAGCGCCGACCAGCAGGCGACCTGGGCCTTCCTCGACCGACGCATCGCCGACGTCATGCGGATCGAGGAGATGAAGGCCGCCGCCCGCAAGAACCCGCTCACGCGCCCCGCCATGGCGGTGCAGGATTGGGTCGCAGCCCGGGTGCGGTCGCCCGGCGCGATGCAGGCCGGCGGCGCCCCGCGGTTCGACCTGTCGGGCCTGATGCCCAAGCGCAACCCGTTCGGTCCGAAACCCGGGCAGGGCTGACGGACACCCGCCCCCTTGCGGGGCGGCCCCGGGCTAGCGCATCACGGATCGACCCGAGGAGAACGCGCCATGCCCGTCCCAGCCCTGCCCGCCACCATGCGCGTGGTCGAGATCGCCCGCCCCGGCGGGCCCGAAGTTCTGGTACCCGCAACGCGGCCCGTTCCCGCCCCCGGTCCCGGGCAGATCCTGATCCGCGTGGCCTATGCCGGGGTGAACCGTCCCGATGCCCTGCAACGGGCGGGAGCCTACGCCCCGCCCCCCGGCGCATCCGACCTGCCGGGACTGGAAGCCGCGGGTCATGTCGCCGCCGTGGGGCCGGGCGTCACCGACTGGCGCACCGGCGATGCGGTGACCGCCCTCCTGCCCGGCGGCGGCTATGCCGAATACGCCGTCACCAACGCCGCCCATGCCCTGCCGGTGCCGGGCGGCGTTTCCCTGCGCGACGCCGCCTGTCTGCCCGAGACCGTGTTCACCGTCTGGACCAACGTCTTCCGCCGCGGCGGGTTGCAGGCAGGCGAGCGGTTCCTGGTCCACGGCGGATCGTCGGGCATCGGCACCACCGCGATCCAGCTTGCGCGGCTGATGGGCGCCCGGGTCTTCGCCACTGCCGGGTCGGACACCAAGTGCGACGCCTGCTGGGCGCTCGGCGCCGAGCGTGCCATCAACTACCGCACCGAGGACTTCGTGCAGGTCCTGCGGGCCGAAGGCGGCGCGAACCTGATCCTCGACATGGTCGGCGGCAGCTACCTGCCCCGGAACGTCAAGGCGCTGGCCGACGACGGACGCCTCGTGCAGATCGCCTTCCTGGAAGGACCCAAGGTCGAACTGAACTTCGCCGAGGTGATGGTGCGCCGCCTGACGATCACCGGGTCCACCCTGCGCCCGCAATCGGACCTGTCAAAGGCGCAGATCGGCGCCGACCTGCGCGCGCAGGTCTGGCCCCATGTGGCGGCCGGGCGGCTGGCCCCGGTCATCGACAGCGAGTTCCGGCTGGACCGCGCCGCCGACGCCCATGCCCGCATGGAAACCTCGGCCCATATCGGCAAGATCGTGCTGGCGGTGCGCTGACCGGCCCTACCGCACCGGGTCCAGAAGCGCATCCGTCATCCGGCAGTCCCGGATCACGTCGTCGCCGCAGGCGCGCGGCGTCAGATCGCGCGACAGGCACAGCCGCGCCTCCTGGATCCGGCCGTCGCGGCAGGTGATCGTCACCATGTCGCGCGACAGCCCCGGATTGGCCGCAAGGAACGCATCCTCGATCACGCGGGCCGGGATCGTCACGGGTTCGTCCAGCGCCATCAGCTGCGGCGGCGGCACGACCTGCCCGAACGCCTGCCGCGCGAGCGCAAAGTAGTCCCGCGCGGACAGTCCGGAACAGCGCCCGTGCTTCTGCCACTGGTACCAGGCCGCGCCTGATTCCCCCATGATGTCGGCCATCGCCGCGGTCTCGGCGCGCGACGGATCACGCTGCCCCGTCCGGCAGAACAACGGCCAGCCGCGCTCGTACTGCGGCCACAGCCCGTGCAGCACGAACCCCAGCGCCCGGTCGCATTGCGGACTGCCGCGGTCCTCGCCTTCCAGCGCGCACCAGGTGGGCGACCACGACAGCGCCAGCACCCAGTAGTCGAAATCGCCCGCTGGCTCGCCCTCGGCGCGGGACTGCGCGGGAACCAGCAGAAGGCAGGCCAGCAGCAAGCCGATCAGGGCGTGTCGCAAATCCCTCTTTTCCTTCCTGCGTATGGCGCCTATATCCCGTGCAACTTCCCCGAAATCGCGGAAAGGGTCCAGCCGGACCAGCCGATTTCCCGGCCCGGAGAAGACATGCCGATTGCGCCCCGATTGGGAGAGACCCGATGAACCGACCGCTGATGTCCAAGGCCACCGCCGTCTGGCTGGTGGACAACACCACCCTCAGCTTCAAGCAGATCGCCGACTTCTGCGGCCTGCACGAGCTCGAGGTGCAGGGCATCGCCGACGGTGACGTGGCGGGGTCCATCAAGGGCTTCGACCCGGTGGCCAACAACCAGCTCGACCCCATCGAGATCGAGCGCGGCCAGAAGGACCCGCACTACAAGCTGCGGCTGAAGCACAACCCGGCGGCCGAAGGCGAGGAGCTGCGCCGCGGACCCCGCTACACGCCGCTCTCCAAGCGGCAGGACCGCCCGGCCGCGATCCTGTGGCTGGTCAAGTTCCACCCCGAACTGGCCGACAGCCAGATCGCCAAGCTGGTCGGCACCACGAAGCCCACGATCCAGTCGATCCGCGAGCGCACGCACTGGAACATCGGCAACATCACCCCCATCGACCCGGTGGCGCTGGGCCTGTGCCGCCAGTCGGAACTCGATGCCGCCGTGCAGAAGGCCGCCAAGAAGAAGGCCGCCGAGGGCGGGCTGATGTCCGATGACGAACGGCGCAAGCTGGTGTCGACCGAACAGTCGCTCGGCATGGCGCCCGAACCGCGCCTGCCCTCGGGGATCGCGGAACTGGCGTCCTTCAGCCTGTCCGATCCCCGCGACCAGGACGACGACAAGCCCGCCGACCTGCCCGACGCCGACAGCCTGTTCAACCTGCCCGGCGGCATGGACGACGACGAGGACGACGATCTGGACCCGCGCGGCCGCCGCTAGGACAGCGCTAGCCCCGCGACCAGCCCGAGGACTGCCGACATCGCAAGGACGACCGGCAGTCCCCAGTGCAGCCGCAGCAGCGCCACCCCCGCCAGCGCCGCGATTCCCGCCACGCGGGGGTCGAACGTGGCCAGGTCGGGCAGCCACAGCACCAGCGGTCCCGTGTCCGTGCGGTCCACGCGGGCGAACAGGACGTGCAGCGCGAACCAGACCGACAGGTTCAGGATCACCCCCACCACAGCGGCCGTGATCGCCGCCAGCGCCCCTGCCAGCCGCGGCTGCGCGCTGATCCACGCCAGATACGGTGCGCCCGCGAAGATCCACAGGAAACAGGGCACGAAGGTGACCCACAGCGTCATCGCGGCGGCCAGAACGCCCTGCCCGACCCCGCCTTCGCGGAACCCGGCCAGGAAGCCCACGAACTCGGTCACGAGGATCAGCGGGCCCGGCGTCGTCTCGGCCAGACCCAGTCCATCCAGCATCTCGGCCGCGGTCAGCCAGCCCCGGTCCTGCACCACCTCCTGCGCCATGTAGGCCAGCACCGCGTAGGCGCCGCCGAACGTGACCACGGCGAGCTTCGCGAAGAACAGACCGATCTCCACCAGAAGCGGCACCCCGGCCAGCGCGGCAAGGCCCACCGGCAGGAACCACAGGGCAACGCCACCTGCGATCAGGCGCAGCGTCTGCGCGGGCGCCACCCGCACCGGCGCGACCGGGTCGGCCGCGGCACCCCGGGCGGCCAGCGCGCCCCAGGCGGCTGCCGCGATGATGACGGCGGGATAGGGCGCGTCGAACAGGAACAGCGCGACAAAGGCCAGCGCCGCGATGATCCAGTGGCTGTGGCGCTTCAAGGCCCGCCGGGCGACACGCAGAAGCGCCTCGACCACGATCACCAGGACCGCCGCCTGCACGCCCAGGAACAGCGCCTCGACCACCGGCACCTCGCCTGCCAGCGCATAGACCAGCGACAGGACAAGGATCACCGCCGCGCCCGGCGCCACGAACAGCCCGCCCGCCACCAGGCCGCCCGCCACCCCGTGCAGGCGCCACCCGGCATAGGTCGCCAGCTGCATCGCCTCGGGACCGGGCAAAAGCATGCAGAAGTTCAGCGCGTTCAGGAACGTCCGCTCGTCCAGCCAGCGCTTCTCGTCCACCAGCGTCCGGTGCATCAGCGCGATCTGCGCCGCCGGTCCGCCGAAGGACAACAGGCCGATCCGCAGGAAGGCGCGGAATGCCTCGGCCCGGGTGGGGGGCGCTGCCGGCGCGACCGCGGCACCCGCCGTCATTGGTCCGCCCCCGCGACCCGGGCAGCCGGCCAGTCGTGCCCCTCGTCGAACCCGTCGCGCGCCCAGCAGAACAGCGCATCATAGACCGTCAGGCCCGCCTCCAGTTGCGCCAGGTCGTCGGCGAACATCCGCGACAGGCCGACCGACACCGCCAGAAGCCCCGCGGCCTGGGGTGCAAGATCGTGCCGGTCGGTGTCGGCCGCGCGCACCACGGTGGCCAGCCGGTCCAGCGCCGCGCTTTGCAGTCCGAACGCGCGGATCATCACGTCGAAGGTGCAGAGATCCCCGCGATGGCTCCAGAACACGCCCTCGATGTCGAACGGAGTCGCCCCGAACCGGTCGGCGACCGCAGCCACCTCGGTCGGCGCGACATACAGGAACCGCGCGGCCGGATCGACGAAGCGGCGGATCAGCCACGGGCAGGCGATGCGGTCGATCTTCGGCCGGTGCCGCGTCACCCACAGGGTGCCCCCGTCGGGACGGGCCGCGGGCAGGGCGGCCAGCGGGACCGCCGGGGCACCGCCGGCCACCCAGGCCTCGAACCCGCCCTCCAGGACCTCGGCCGCGATGCCGTGGCTCCGCAGAAGCGCCGCGGCACCCTCGCTCAGCTTCAGGCCACACTGGCAGACCACGACGGCCCGGCGTCCGGCCAGGGACGCCAGATGCCGCTCGACCTCGTCATGGGGGACCAGGCGGGCCGTGGGGACGACCCGCGGATCGGCGGCCAGATCGGCCGCCACCCGCACGTCCAGGATTGCGGGCGCGCCGGGCGTGCCGATCAGGCGCCACAGCTGTGCGGACGACAGGGAAGCAAAGGTCGGCATGGTGCGCCCTTTCATGCCGGTCCCGGCGCATGGCCCGGGGAACCGGAGTTGCTGGACGCGAGCCTTGGGCCGCCACTCGTCCGGGGCCTCACGGGGCGGTCGCGGGACCCCGTGGCCATGGGGTGGCAGACCCCCGCCGGGTCGTCAAGCCGGTCGCGCAGGGGACGATGGCCGGCTACCCGTGCGCCAGCACGCTGTCCTCGGGCGCCTGGTCGCGGTCTGTCAGGCCATAGTCGCGGATCACGCCCGCGACCCGCAGCCGGTAGCCCGCGAACATGCCATCCCGCCCCGCCGCCTGCGCCCCCCGGTGTGCGCCCAGGCAGCGCCAGGCGCGCACCGCCTCCTCGTCGCGCCAGAACGACAGGGACAGGAGCTTCCCGGGGTTGGTCAGGCTCTGGAACCGCTCCACGCTGATGAACCCGTCCTGGGTCTCCAGCAGGGGGCGCATCCTTGCCGCCATCGCAAGATAGTCCTCGACCCGCCCGTCGGCGGCTTCGACCTCGAAGATGATCGCGATCATCGGCGGTGCCCTCAGTAGCTGCGCCGCGCCCGCAGGGCCGCGGCGATGGTTCCGTCGTCCAGATAGCCAAGCTCGCCGCCCACCGGCACACCCTGCGCCAGCAGGGTCACGCGGACCTGCGGCAGCCGCGCCAGCGCCTCGGCGATGTAATGGGCCGTGGTCTGACCCTCCACCGTGGCATCCAGCGCCAGGATCACCTCGGTTGTCCCTTCTGCGGCGGCCCGGGCAACAAGCTCGGGGATCCGCAGGTCCTCGGGGGTCACCCCGTCCAGCGCCGACATGAGCCCGCCCAGCACATGGTAGCGGCCGCCGAACACGCCCGCGCGTTCCATCGCCCACAGGTCGCCCAGATCGCCCACCACGCAGATCTCGCCGGTGGCGCGGGCGGGGTCGGCACAGATCGCGCACAGGGTCCCGGTGGCCAGGTTCCAGCAGACGGTGCAATCGCGCACCGTCTCGCCGGTCAGACGGATCGCATCGGCCAGCGGCAGCATGTGGGTCGCCCGGCGCCGCAGAAGCCACAGGACCGCCCGCCGCGCCGACCGGGGTCCGAGACCCGGCAGCTTCCCCATCGCGGCAATCAGCGCCTCGACCTCGCC
>DBBA01000296.1 GCA_002291955.1 Rhodobacteraceae bacterium UBA996
ACCGCGATGTTCAGGTTGCTCAGGACCGGAAGCGCTCCGGCCAGCGTGCGGTAGGCGTGGGTGACGCCCTTGATCTCGATCAGGTTGCCGCTCATCCCCGCCCCCCGCCATCGGGCGCGCCGGGACATCCCCCGGCGCGCGCACCGGTCACTTCGCGATCATCAGGCTGCCGTCGGTCGGCAGGAACGCGCCGTCGAAGTACAGGCTGACATCGGTCGGGTTCTGGAAGGCATAGGTCTGGCCGATCTGGGCAATCGCGGTGTCCATCCGGGCCGGGTCGATGTTGCCCAGCCCGTTCTCCATCACCCAGGGCGTCAGGACGTTCTGCGACAGGACCATGTCCAGACGGTTCAGTTCAAGCGCCGTGTCGATGGCCGGGTTGCGCGCGGCGACAGCGGCAATCGCCGCGTCGGGGTTCGCCGCGGCATCCTGGATGCCCTTGGACAGCGCGCGCAGGAACCCGGTCACCGCCTCGGGGTTGGCCGCGGCCCAGTCGGTGTTCACCAGGACCGCATTGCCGTAAAGCTGCAGCCCGTGGTCGGCCATCAGGATGACCGAGATGTCGTCCTCGGGCACGCCCAGCCGCATCAGGTTCTGCTTGGCCGAGAACGAGAAGGCGGTCACCGCATCCACCTGCCCCTCGGCCAGCATGGGTTCGCGCGTGGGAAAGCCCACCGGGTCCACGGTCACCTTGGACGGGTCGATGCCGGTCAGTTCGGCAAACACCGGGAACTGCTGCCAGGCTCCGTCGGGCGGCGGGGCGCCCAGCTTGCGGCCCTCCAGATCCGCAGGCTCGGTCACGCCCAGCGACTTGCGCCCGACGATCGCGAAGGCGGGCTTGTCATAGACGATCATCACCGCGGTCACCGGGGCGCCGGGGTTCTGGTCCAGGAACCGGATAACGGTGTTCAGGTCGCCAAAGCCCATCGGGAAGGCGCCGGTCGCGATCTTGGGGATCGTCTCGACCGACCCGGTGCCCGCCTCGACCGTGACCTCCAGCCCCTCGGCCGCGAAATGCCCGTTGTCGGCGGCCAGGAAGAAGAAGGACGACGGCGCCTCGAACCGCCAGTCCAGCGCGAAGGGGATCTGTGTCTGGGCAATCGCCGCAGGGGCGAGGGTGGTGGCGAAGAACGCGGCGGCGAGAAGGTGCTTCATCAAGGCGGCTCCCTGTCCAGAGGCGTGCGGTCGTCCGGGGCGCGGACGACGTCTGTCGTCGTCACAAGGGCCGCGACCGCGCGTCCGTCAACGGCTCGGCCGCGCGTGTGGGCGGATGGCGCGGCGCTGCCTGTTTTCTGGTCAGAACAGGGGCGAAATGCCCGACTTTGAGGCATGATCGTCCACCTGCCGCGATAGGTGCAGGCGGAACAGCAGGAAGCCGTCCCCCCCTTCTCCGACAGGCTCGATCGCCGCGGTCGCCACTGCCGACATGTGGGCGCGCGCAGCGGGGGGGGCAGGGAACAGCACGGTCGTGCCGGGAAGGGGCGCAAAGCCCCACCCCCCGGCTGGTCCATCCGCGCCCCCGTCCGTGGCAAGATGCCTGGCCAGCACGTCGCGGATCAGGTCGGACCCCTCCCACAGGACGGTTCCGGCCAGGACCGCCGCATAGCCGCCACCGCCGCTCGCCCGGTAGCTGTTCGCCGCCAGGATCACCTCGCAGTCCGGGTCGAACGGCCTGCCGTCCAGCCGCACGTCGCGGACGCGGCTGGCCGCCGGGTCCAGCACCTGACCGTCGCGGTCATGGCGCGGCGGCGCATCCAGCGCGATGCGATAGGTCAGCCCGTGGACCGTGTCGAAGTTGTAGGGCGCGAACCCCGGCACCAGAAGGGCCGCGTCCTGCGCACCGGGCGCGACGCAGGTGAACGCGGCCGCCGACCGCTCCAGCCAGTCCAGGACCGCATGCCCGGGCAGCCGGATCGCGGCCAGCGTGTTGGGGTAGGGGCACAGGTCCGCCAGGCTGCGCCGCGTCAGCACACCCGCCGGGATGTCGGTATAGTTCCCCGGACCGCCCCGCCCGCCCGCGCGAAAGGGCGCCGCCGCCGACAGCACCGGCAGCCCCGCATGCGCCGTCCCCTGCAGGGCCCGCCGGACCTCGGCCGCCTGGGCGCGGGCGATCAGACCAACCGCCGCACAGGGCGCGACCAGCGCGAAATGGGTGTGCAGCGCCACGTCCGACCGGCCCACGGGCGCCCGCAGGTGGGCCAGCGTCGCCGCATGCGCGGACGCGACGGCCGCGATCACGGCGCGGTCCCCCCGGGTCGGGCCGTGGCCCACATCGGCACCCACGCGATGGGCCGCCACGGCATGCCGGGCCACCCGCCACCGTCCGTCCGCGCGCCGCAGCACCAGGTCGATCACCCCCAGGTGCGACCCGTTCGCCCCGGCCATGACTGCGGGCTTCCCCGCGATCGTGCCCAGCGTGGCATCCACGCCCGCCTTCCCGGCAAAGTCCGGCCCCGGAAACACCAGGTGATTGTGCCCCGTCACCAGCACGTCGATCCCGGGGACCGACGCCAGGGGAACCGCGGCGTTCTCCATCCCCTCGGCATGCTCCGCGGCACCGATGCCCGAATGGCACAGGACCACCACCACATCCGCCCCCGCCGCCCGCAGGCGCGGGACCACGTCCCGGGCGGCCGCGACGATATCCTGCGCCGCGACCCGGCCGCGCAGGTGCCGCGCGTCCCACTGCACGGTCTGCGGCGGCAGGAACCCGGCAACCCCGATCCGCAGCGCGTGCCATCGCCCGCCGCGATCCTGCATCTGCCGGTCCAGGATCACGAACGGCGGCACCGGCCACCGTGGCCGTCCGGCACGCCCGCGGCGCCGGACAGGCGCGCTGTCCAGCACCGTCAGGCTCGCCGCGACCAGCGGAAACCGGGCCTGCGCCAGGGCGCCGATCAGGAACGGCAGACCGTGGTTGAACTCGTGATTGCCAAGCGCCACCGCGTCATAGCCCGCAACATTCATGGCGGCGACCATCGGATGCTCGGCACCCGGCGCACCCGCCGCCACCGCCTCGCCCAGCGGGTTGCCCGTCAGGAAATCGCCGTTGTCGAACAGAAGCACGTTGCGGGCCGCGGTCCGGGCGCGGGCAATGGCGCCTGCGGTCAGCGCCAGCCCGATGCCGGGCGCAGGCCGGTCGGCCGCATAGTCATGCGGCAGGACATGGGCATGCAGGTCGGTCGTCGCCAGGATGCGCAGGTCCAGATCGCCCGGCGCAGGGTCGGCAGACCGCAGGTCCGGCACCGGCGCGACCACGCGCGACCCGTGGCGTAGCCCGTCGATCAGGCCGACCCGTCCCATCCGCGCACCGCGTCCTGCGCCCGGATCCGTCCGGGCTGGCGCTGCAACCTAGCGCTGAAATCCGCGCCGGACAGGGGCCGCGCGATTGCGCCCCGGGGGCGCAACTGGCAGGTCCGCGCAAGGGGTGTCGGAGGGTGACGTGCGCGCGGCAGAAACGGTGACATTCGGTGTTCCCTGGGACGATGTGCTGGACCGGGCGGCGCACCTGCGGGACGGGCACGGCATCCTCGACCGGGCGACCGGTGCCGCCGCGCGGATCCTGCCCGTCTGGCGTGGCAAGCCGCTGGTCACCGGTCCCGCGGACCCCGACGCGCCGCTGTCCGCAGGCTGGCTGGCGGCCGGGCACCCGGTCCTTGCCCATGCGGCTGAGCCGCCCGTCTTCCTGGGCCTTGCTCCCGGGCAGGCCCCGCGGTTTTCCGTCGATGTGTCCTCCTGGGACCCGCCCGAGGTGCCTGACACGCTGGGCGCCTTCCTCGACCCGTCGGAACAGCGCCACCCGGACCTGACGCCGGACCAGCGGTTCGCCGAACTGCGCGCGGCCATGACGCGGCTTTCCGGGCCCGAGGCCGGGATCCTCGCCACCGCCAAGGCGCTGCTCGGCTGGCACGCGACGCACCGCTTCTGCGCCCGCTGCGGAACCGCGACCGCCCCGGCACACGCCGGCTGGCAGCGCGTCTGCCCGGCCTGCGGCGCGCATCACTTCCCGCGCACCGATCCCGTGGTCATCATGCTGGTCACGCGCGGCGACCGCCTGCTTCTCGGCCGGTCGCCGGGCTGGCCGCCGGGGATGTACTCGCTGCTGGCAGGCTTCGTCGAACCCGGCGAGACGGTCGAGGCCGCCGTCCGCCGCGAGGTCGCCGAGGAGACCGGGGTGCGCGTGGGAACGGTCGGCTACCTGGTCAGCCAGCCCTGGCCCTATCCCGCATCGCTGATGCTGGGCTGCCGGGCCAAGGCCCTGTCCGAGGACATCACCATCGACCCGGTGGAACTCGAGGCCGCCTGCTGGGTGACCCGGGCCGAGATGCTGGCCGCCGTGGCCGGGCAGCACCCCGACATCCGGCCGCCCCGGCGCGGGGCCATCGCCGGGTTCCTGATCGGCCACTGGCTGGCCGACACGCTGGACTGACGGTGCCGCGATGAAGGTATCCGCCCGCATCGACCTCGACCTGCCGCAGGCGACCGTGTTCGCCGCCGCCTCGGACTTCGCGGCGGCCGAGGCCCGCCTGGCCGCCCGCGGGGTCGAGATCACGCGGACGGCGGACCGCAGCCCCCCGGGACCGGGCATCGCCTGGTCATCGCGCGCACGGCTGCGCGGACGCCTGCGCGACATCCGGTCCGAACTGACCGTGCTCGACCCGCCCTCGGGTCTGGCGATCCGGTCGCGGATCGGGGGCATCGAGGCCACCTTCGACCTGCGCGTCATGGCGCTGGCCGCCGGGCGGACACGGGTGATCGCCGGGCTCGGCCTGCGCGCCACCACGCTGAAGGCGCAACTGGTGCTGCAGGCGCTGCGTCTGGGCAAGGGCCGCGTCCGCGCCCGGCTCGAGCGCGGCCTGTCCGCGTGGGCCGAGGCGGTGGCGGCCGATCAGCGGCGGCGCGGGTCGGCGGGATAGACGCCCAGTAGCTTCATCTCGGACGTGAAGTAATCCAGCTCCTCCATCGCCAGCCGCACGCCGGGGTCATCGGGGTGGCCCTCGATGTCGGCGTAGAACTGCGTGGCGCTGAAAGACCCGTCCACCATGTAGCTTTCCAGCTTCGTCATGTTGACGCCGTTCGTGGCGAAGCCCCCCAGCGCCTTGTACAGCGCCGCCGGGATGTTGCGCACCCGGAAGACAAAGGTCGTCATCATCCCGTGCTCGCCCCGCCGCGCGTGGTCGGCATCCCGCGACATGATGAGGAACCGCGTGGTGTTGTGGGCCGCGTCCTCGATATGGCGGGCCAGGATATCCAGACCATAGACCTCGGCCGCCAGGTCGGACGCCAGCGCCGCGATGGTCGGATCACCCCGTTCCGCCACCTCGCGCGCGGCCCGCGCGTTGTCGGTGGTCACGCCGCCCTCGATCCCGTGGGCGCGCAGGAACGCGCCGCACTGGGGCAAGAGGACCAGATGGCACAGCGCCTTCTTCACCCCCGCCAGCGTCGCGCCCCGCACGCCCAGCACGTTGATGTGCACGCGCACGAACGCCTCGTCCACGATGTGCAGGCCGGACGCGGGCAAGAGGCGATGGATATCGGCAACCCGCCCATAGGTGGTGTTCTCCACCGGCAGCATCGCAAGCTCTGCCCGGCCCGACTGCACCGCGTCGATGGCATCCTCGAACGTCGCGCAGGGCAGCGGCGTGTGATCGGGCCGCGCCTCGCGGCAGGCCTGGTGCGAATAGGCCCCGGGTTCACCCTGGAACGCGATCTTTCCGGCCATTCGGTCCCCCCGGCACCTCGGGCGCACGTTAAGGCCCTAAGTCGTTTCGTCGCGGGTCATATCGCTTGAAGCGGGCAGACGGAAGCGGCTAGAAGCCCGCGAAACACCCGCAGGATCGGAACCCGCCCATGTTCGACACGATGACGCTCACCAAGGCTGTCGGTGCGCTGTGTGCCACGTTCCTGGTGTTCCTGCTGGGCAAGTGGGCCGCCGAGGAAATCTACTACACGGGTAGCCACGGCGGACACGAACAGGCCTACAGCATCGACACCGGCTCCGGCGAGGAAGAAGCCCCGGTCGAGGAAGTGTCCTTCGAGGAAGTGTTCGCCGCCGCCGACCCGGCCGAGGGCGAGGGCCTGTACCGCGCCTGCGCGTCCTGCCACAAGCTGGACGGGACGGATGGCACCGGCCCGCATCTGAACGGCGTGGTGGGTCGCGCGGCGCAGGCTGTTGCAGGCTTTGCCTATTCGGGCGCGCTGATCGAGGTCGTCGATGTCTGGACACCCGAACACCTGAACGGGTTCCTGGCGAACCCGCGCACCTATGCGCCCGGCAACACGATGTCCTACAACGGCATGGCCGACATCGAGGACCGGGCGAACCTGATCGCCTATCTGGCCTCGACCGGCGGCTGACCCGCGCCGGTCCCGCCCCCCCGAAGCCGCCCGTCCGGGCGGCTTCTTTCGTTTCCGGCGGGGCGCTCGCAATATCTTTACGGAGTATCAACTTGCACAGTCGACTCTGCGGGCTTTAGCTTAAATGGTAACGAACCGGACCCGGCGCCGGTCGGCCAAAGCCAGCACGAGGTGACGATGTCTGCCCAAGCCACCGTTTCCACCGCCGCACTGGTCGGCATGCTGGCGCTGGTCGCGGCCCTGCCGTCCGTGGCGCAGGATACCATCGTCAGCCACGGCTATTCCACCTTCGGCGACCTGAAGTATCCCGCCGATTTCCCGCATCTCGCCTACGTCAACCCCGACGCGCCCAAGGGCGGCGAGATCAGCATTGCGGCCGAAGGCACCTTCGACAGCTTCAACGCCTACGCGACGCTGACCGGCACGCCCGCGTCGCTGTCCACGATCATGTACGAAAGCATCCTGACCGGCACGGCCGACGAGGTCTCGGCCGACTACTGCCTTCTGTGCACGACGATGGAATACCCCCCGTCCAAGGACTGGGTGGTCTTCAACCTGCGCCCCGAAGCGCGGTTTTCCGACGGAACGCCCCTGACCGCGGATGACGTGGTGTTCTCGCACAAGCTGCTTCTCGAACAGGGCACGCCGTCCTATCGCAACTACGTCAAGGGCGTGATCGCCGATGCCGTCGCGCTCGACGACCACACCGTGAAGTTCACCTTCGTCGAAGGCGTGCCGCGCAAGGGCCTGATCCCGCTCGCGGGCAGCACGCCGGTCTGGTCCAAGGCATGGTACGAGGCGACCGGCGCGCGGCTGGACGAAAGCCGTCTGGAAAACTCGCCGGGATCGGGCGTCTACATGCTCGACCGCTTCGATGTGGGGCGCAGTGTCGTCTATCGCCGCAACCCCGACTACTGGGGCGCCGATCTGCCGATCATGCAGGGGCGCGCGAACTTCGACACGATCCGGGTCGAGTATTTCGGGGACAGCGCCGCCGCGTTCCTGGGCTTCACCTCTGGCACCGTGACCTTCCGGCAGGAAAGCAGCTCGCTCAACTGGTCCACCGCCTATGACATCCCGGCGGTGCAGGCGGGCCACATCGTGCGGGACGAACCGCCGAACCTGAACCTGCCGGGCTCGGCCGGGTTCGTGTTCAACCTGCGGCGCGACAAGTTCCAGGACCGGAACGTGCGTCTGGCCATGGGCCTGATGTACAACTTCACCTTCACCAACAACACGCTGCAATACGGGCTGTTCCGGCAGCGGGAAAGCTTCTGGCAGAACTCGGACCTCGCCGCGACGGGCTTGCCCGAGGGGCTGGAGCTGGAGTATCTGCAGACGGTGGCCGACCTGATCCCGGCCGAAATCCTGACCGAACCCGCGCTGATGCCGCACGAGTCGGGCGAAACCCAGCTCGACCGCGGCAACCTGCGCCGGGCGCTGGCGCTGATGGAACAGGCGGGCTGGACGCCGGGTGCCGACGGGCTGCTGCGCAATGCCGCCGGAGAGACGCTGACCATCGAGATCCTGGAAACCCGGCAATCCTTCGACCGCGTCATCGCGCCGTTCGTGGACAACCTGAAGCGGCTGGGCGTGGACGTGACCTACAACCGCGTCGAACCCGCGCAGTACCAGGCGCGCACCCAGTCCTTCGACTACGACATCCTCTTCGACAGCTACCAGAACGGGCTGGAGGAAAGCAGCGGCCTGTCCCAGCGCTACGGGACCGAGTATCGTCAGGACATCTTCAACCCCGCGGGCTACGGCAACCCCGCCGTGGACCGGCTGATCGAAAAGGTCCTGGGCGCCACCACGCGCGACGAGATGGCAGCCGCCGTCCGCGCCATCGACCGCATCATGCGGCACGACTACTTCGTGGTGCCGACCTGGTACCTCGGCAACTACTGGGTCGCCTACTACGACATGTACGAACGCCCGGCGGAACTGCCGCCCTACGCGCTCGGGCACCTCGATTTCTGGTGGTACAACGCCGACAAGGCCGCCGCCCTGCGCGCCGCCGGCGCGCTGCGCTAGGGCCGCGATGGGCGCCTACATCCTTCGCAGGCTGCTGCTGATCATCCCGACGCTGTTCGGGATCATGGTCATCAACTTTACCCTGACCCAGTTCGTCCCCGGCGGCCCGATCGAACAGGTGCTCGCGAACCTCGAAGGCCAGGGCAACGTGTTCGAGGGGTTCGCGGGCGGCGGGTCCGACACCCTGCGCACGGAATCCACCGGTGACGAGCGCTACATCGGATCACGCGGCCTGCCGCCCGAGTTCATCGAGGAGCTGGAACGCCAGTTCGGCTTCGACAAGCCGCCCGTGGAACGCTTCTTCCTGATGATGTGGGACTACATCCGGCTCGACTTCGGCGAGAGCTACTTCCGCTCGATCTCGGTGGTGGACCTGATCATCGAGAAGATGCCGGTGTCGATCACGCTGGGCCTGTGGTCCACGCTGATCGCCTATCTGGTGTCGATCCCCTTGGGCATCCGCAAGGCGGTGCGCGACGGGTCATCCTTCGACACCTGGACGTCGGCCATCATCATTGTGGCCTATGCGATCCCGGGGTTCCTGTTCGCGATCCTGCTTCTGGTCCTGTTCGCGGGCGGGTCCTACCTGCAATGGTTCCCGCTTCGCGGCCTGACGTCCGACAACTGGGACCAGCTCTCCTGGCCGATGAAGATCGTGGACTACTTCTGGCACATCGCGCTGCCGGTGCTGGCCTCCACCATCGCGTCCTTCGCCACGCTCACGCTTCTGACCAAGAACAGCTTCCTGGACGAGATCAAGAAGCAGTACGTCGTGACCGCGCGGGCCAAGGGCCTGTCGGCATCGCGCGTGCTGTACGGCCACGTCTTCCGCAACGCCATGCTGATCGTCATCGCCGGTTTCCCGGGCCTGTTCATCGGCGTGTTCTTCGGCAGCAGCCTGATCATCGAGACGATCTTCTCGCTCGACGGTCTGGGACGCCTGGGGTTCGAGGCCGCCGTGGCGCGCGACTATCCGGTGATCTTCGGGACGCTGTTCGCCTTCGGTCTGATCGGGCTTCTGGTCGGCATCCTGTCGGACCTGATGTATGTGCTCGTCGATCCGCGGATCGACTTCGACCGGCGGATGGGCTGACATGGCACTGGCCGAGGAGACCCGTCCCGTCGCGTCCCCCGTGGATACGCTCCCCGCCCTCCCGCCGCCGCGCGGGCGCTGGGAATGGTCGGAACTGAACCGCCGCCGCTGGCGCAACTTCACCCGCAACCGCCGCGCCTACTGGTCCTTGTGGATCTTCTCCATCCTGTTCGGCCTGTCGCTGATCGCCGAGGTCATCGCCAACGACAAGCCGATCCTCGTCCGCTACCAGGGCGAGTTCTACACCCCGATCCTGCGCTTCTACCCCGAGACGACGTTCGGCGGCGATTTCCGCACCGAGGCCGTGTACAAGGACATCGAGGTGCAGTGCCTGATCCGGTCGGGCGGGCTGGAGGCCTGTTTCGACGACCCCGAGGGCGTGATCGCACAGGCCGAAACCGGCGTGGTGGACGGCGCGGAAATTCAGGCGGGCTGGATGCTGTGGCCGCCCATCCCCTACAGCTACGACACGATCAACGACATCCAGGGATCGGCCCCCTCCGCCCCCGACGCGAACCACTGGCTCGGCACCGACGACACTGCGCGCGACGTGCTGGCGCGGGTGATCTACGGGTTCCGCCTGTCGATCCTGTTCACCCTGATCGTCACCATCTGCTGCACCATCATCGGCATCGCGGCGGGCGCCATCCAGGGCTACTTCGGCGGCCTGACCGACCTTCTGTTCCAGCGCTTCATCGAGATCTGGGGCGCCATGCCGTCGCTCTACGTCATCATCATCCTGTTCGCGATCCTCGGGCGAAGTTTCTGGCTTCTGGTGTTCGTCACCGTCCTGTTCGGCTGGACGGCACTTGTGGGCGTGGTGCGGGCGGAATTCCTGCGCGCGCGGAACTTCGAATACGTCCGCGCGGCCCGCGCCCTGGGGGTCAGCGACACCACGATCATGTTCCGCCACATCCTGCCGAACGCCATGGTCGCCACGATCACGCTTCTGCCCTTCATCATCACGGGCACCATCGGCACGCTGGCGAGCCTTGATTTCCTGGGCTTCGGGCTGCCCGCGTCCGCGCCATCGCTCGGCGAACTCACGCTTCAGGCCAAGCAGAACCTGCAGGCCCCGTGGCTCGGTTTCACCGCCTTCTTCACCTTCGCGCTGATGCTGTCGCTGCTGGTGTTCATCTTCGAGGGCGTCCGCGATGCCTTCGACCCGCGGAAGACCTTCCGGTGACCGACACGCTTCTGGCCGTGGACAACCTGACGATCGGCTTCCGGCAGGACGGCCGAGTATCGGCCGCCGTGCGCGG
>DBBA01000353.1:0-19833 GCA_002291955.1 Rhodobacteraceae bacterium UBA996
CGCCCCGTCCGCGTCCCCCGCCCCGTCCGCGTCCCGCGTCGCGGTCCCGGTCATCGTCGAACTGCCGGAACCGCCCGAGCCGGTTCGTCTGTCGGCACAGGACCTGCCACCCGCGTCGGACGACCGCGCGGAGGGGGACGAGATCGCGTCCGCGGATCCGGGCCCTGTCGACATCGCTGCGCCACCGGGGCCGGTTGTCGCGACGGATGCAGCGCCGGCACCGGAGGTCCCGGCGCCGGTGCAGCCCGCACTGCCCGATCCGGCACCCGCGACCCCGCAGACCGGGCCGGACGCCGACGTGGCGACCGTTGCCGCCGCACCGACGCCGGAGGCGACCCCGCCCGCGGGCGATCAGCGGCCTGGACGGTGGGTTGCAGCGCCCGCCGACCCTGGGTCCGCGGTCTCTGAACTTGTTGAGCCTGAGGTCGCCGACCCTGCGGCTGCGTCCGACGACGGGGCACTGCCGCCGGTGACGCCAGAGGTCGCCACCCTGCCGGTCATTGCCGACCGGACCGTGCCGCGGGACATCACGGCGCTTCTGCCGCTGCGCCTGCCGCCGGCACCGCCTCCCGTATCGGCCGAGAACGCCGCTGCGGCCGCGGCCTTTGGCGACATGCTGGCCCGTCAGGTCGGGCGCGGGATCGCGCAGGGCGTGGTCGATGCGGCCGTGGTGGCGGACGGGCCGCAGCCCGCCGCACCGGCCGCTGCGCCCGAGGCCGCCGCCCCCGCTGCGAAATCCGCTGCGACACCCGCCGAACCGCCGGTCGCGGAGGGCCCGGTCGACCCGCTGGACCAGATCGAGATCGCGACTGCCCTCGACCGGGCCCGTGCCCAGGAGCGCAGGCTTGACCTGCCGGCCGAGGCCCAGGCCGCCTGCCGCGACGACGCGGAGTTCGACACGGCGGCCTGGGGCGAGGAAACCGGGACCCTGCCGGATTTCGCCGCGCGCCGCGGGGCGCTGGTCGGCGAGTTCGACCGGGTCGATCCCGAAGCCCTGGGCGCGGCGGTCCGTTACCATGTCGCCTACGGCTTCGGGGCCGAGGCGCGGCAGCTTCTGTCCACATTCGGCACGCCATCTCCCCTGCCGGCCGAGACGGTCGAGCTTCTGACGGCCATGTCGCATATCGTCGATGGCGAGACCGGCGCGGAGACGGCCCCGCTCGCCGGGCAGATCGTGTGCCGGTCGCGCGCGGCACTGTGGGGGGCGCTCGCGTCGCCGCAGTTGCCGACCGATGCCGACTATTCGTCGGCGGCGATCCTGGCGGCCTTCGAGGAGTTGCCGACCCAGCTGCGCCGCACCCTGGGCCCGGAACTTGCCCAGCGGTTCCTTCAGATCGGCGACATGGATACGGTGGCGGCCTTGCGGCGGTCCTTCGGCCGCATCGATCCGCCGGACGACCCGGCCACCGAACTCGCGCGCGAGTCGGGCGCGCTGCTGGATGCGCGGGTCGAGGCCGCCGAAGGACTGGCCGAACAGTCCGAGGCCGGGCTTGCCGAAGTGGCCCGGCTGGACGGGCCGCGCGCGCCCGAGGCACTGGCCGAACTGATCGAATCGCAGCTGGCGCGCGGCGATCTCCCGGACGACGCGCTTGTGGCCTCGGCGTCGGCGCTGGCCATGGAAGGGCGGGGCAGCGACATCGCTGTCCGCCTGCGCCGGGCCGAGATCCTGTCCCATGTGGCGCGCGACGACTTCGATCGCGCGCGCGACGCGCTGCGCCGGGCCAGCGAGGCCGCCGAGATACCGCCCGTGACGACCGCGGAAATCGCCGATGCCTATGTCGCGGCGATGACCGCGCGCGCGACGGATCGCGCGTTCCTGACGCGCCTGCCCCGGGAGATCACCGAGGTGCTGGGCTACAGGCTGACCCCGGACACGCGGCGGGCCGCCGGGGAACGCCTGGTCGCGCTTGGCCTGCCCGAGGCCGCGCTGCCCTTCATCGACGACCTTGCCACGGACGACGGCGCGCGGCTTGCCGCGGCGCGCGCATGGCTTCGGCTGGACGAGCCGGGCACGGCGCTTGCACGGCTGGCCGGCCTCGAGGGGCCCGAAGCCCAGCGGCTGCGGGCCGAAGCCTATGAGAATCTGGGCGATCCCGGAACCGCGGCGCAGGTCCTTGATGGGCTGGGCGACACCGCGGGCGCGGTTGCCGCCGCCTGGCGGGCGGGCGACCTCGACCGGGTCGCCCGGGCGCCGGATGCGCCCCGTGCGCAGATGGCGGACCTGGTACAGTCCGACGATCCCCGCGCGCCCGACACGCTTGCGCCGCTTGCGGACCACCGGGACCTGCTGGCCGACATCGCCCGTCGGCGCGAGGCGATCGCGGCCGAGCTTGCACGACCCTGAACCCGCAGCACCGGTGGCCGTTACGGGTTTGGCAACCCATCGTCCGTAGCGTGCAGGGCAAGCGAGTCGACCGAAGGTCCAGAATGGCCCCTTGTCCCAGGCACCGCAGCCGCCGTGCCCTCCTGCGTTTCTGCGCGGCTGCCCTGCTTGCGCCGGTTCTGGCGGCCGCGCTTGCGGTGCCGCCGGTCCGGGCCTCGCAGGCGTTGCCGCCCGAGCAGGTCTGCGATGCGGTCGCCGCCCGCGTGGCGCGCGAAAGCGGGGTTCCGATCGAGGTGCTGCAGGCCATCACCCGGACCGAGACCGGGCGACGCCGGGACGGCCGGGTGCAACCCTGGCCCTGGACCGTGAACATGGAGGGGCGCGGCGTCTGGTTCGACACCCCCGACGAGGCGCGCGGCTACGTCTACCAGCACCACCAGCGCGGCGCGCGTAGCTTCGACGTCGGCTGCTTCCAGATCAATTTCCGCTGGCACGGCCAGCACTTCGCCTCGATCGAGGAGATGTTCGATCCGCTGGCGAACGGGCGCTACGCGGCGCGGTTCCTGTCGGAACTGCATGCCGAACTGGGCGACTGGGGCAAGGCCGCGGGTGCCTACCATTCGCGCATGCCGGTCCACGCCAACCGGTACCGGGCGATCTTCGACCAGCACCTTGCAGCGGTGCAGGGCCGCCCGCCCGAGGTCGCAAGCCTGGGTGGCGGCCCGCAACTCCCGGGCGCGCCGCGCGTGAACACCTTTCCGTTGCTGCAGCCCGGCGCCGGCATGAGCCCCGGTTCGCTGGTGCCCCTGTCGACGGTGCAGCCCGGGGCCGGCCTTTTCGGCACTGCGGTTGCGGCCCCGGACCTGAGGGGCTAGCCACACATGCTGCAGACGCTTCTGTTCCGCCCCACGGCCCTTCTGGCGCTCGCGCTTCTGGCGGTCATCGCGATGATGATCCTGCCGATGCCGTCCTTCCTGCTCGACATCGGTCTCGCCGCCTCGTTCGGGCTGGCGGTGCTGATCTTTGCGGTGGTCCTGTTCGTCGAGCGCCCGCTCGACTTCTCGTCCTTTCCGACGGTGCTGCTCGCCTCGCTGGTGCTGCGGCTTGCGCTGAACGTCTCGTCCACCAAGCTGATCATCGGGGAAGGGCACACCGGCACCGACGCCGCGGGCGAGGTGATCGAGGGCTTCGCCATGTTCATCATGGGCGGAAGCATCTTCTTGGGCATCGTGATCTTCATCGTGATCCTGATCGTGAACTTCATGGTGATCACGAAAGGCGCCGCGCGCATGGCCGAGGTCAGCGCGCGCTTCGCCCTGGACGCCATGCCCGGCAAGCAGCTGGCGATCGACAGCGACGTGGCGTCGGGTGCCATCGACCATGCCGAGGCGAAGGCGCGGCGCGAACGCGAACAGGCCGAGACGACGTTCTTCGGATCGCTCGACGGTGCATCGAAGTTCGTCAAGGGCGACGCCATCGCGGGGTTGCTCATCACGATCCTGAACCTTGTCGTGGGCATGATCATGGGCGTCGGCGTCCATGACATGGCGTTCGGCCCGGCCTTCGAGACCTATGCGATCCTGACCGTGGGCGACGCGCTGGTCGGCCAGATCCCCGCCGTCATCATCTCGATCGCGGCGGCGCTTCTGCTGGCGCGGGGCGGCGCGACAGGCGCGGCCGATGTCGCCATGCTGGGCCAGCTCGGTCGGCACCCGGCCGCGCTGGCGACGGTGGCGCTTCTGATGGCGATCTTCGCCGTCATGCCGGGCCTGCCCTTCATGCCGTTCATGGCCGGGGCCGGCATCCTGGGATACCTTGCCTGGCGACGGGCGCAGACGCTTGCGCGCGCGGCGGCGCCATCCGCCGCCCTGTCCGGCGACGCGCCGACCCGCGAGGCGACGCTGGGCGACGTGCTTGATTTCGATGACATCCACATCGAGTTTGCGCCCGACCTGGTCGCGCTGGTGCTCGATCCCGTCACCGGACTGGATTCGCGCATCCGCAACATGCGCACCCACATCGCCACCGGGTTCGGGGTGATCCTGCCCGAGATCCGGCTGACCGACGACAGCGCGCTGGCCCCCGGCGAATACGTGATTCGCATCCAGGGCGTGGAACAGGCCCGCGCGCAGCTGCGCACCGGCAGCCTGCTGACCCTGACGGGCGGCGGAGCGGCGGCCAGCATCCCCGGCGACGATGTGAACGAACCGGTCTACCAGGCGCCGGCCCGCTGGATCGACCCGTCGCTGCGCGAAGAGGCGGCGCTGCAAGGGCTGACGGTGGTCACGCCGACCGAGGTTCTGGCGACCCACCTGCTGGAGGTCGTGAAGTCGAACTTCGCGCGCCTGTTGTCGATGAAGTCGCTGCGCCGCCTGCTGGACGAATTCACCAGCCTGTCCGATCCGCGCCGCGCCGAGGCCAACCGTCGCCTGATCGACGAGCTGATCCCGGATCGCGTGCCGATGGACCTGGCCCTGGGCGTGCTGCGCCTGCTCCTGGACGAGCGGGTGTCGATCCGCAACCTGCCGATGATCCTGGAAGCCATCGCCGAGGCGCGCGGACCCGGGCAGACGGCCGAGACGATCTGCGAGCATGTCCGCCAGCGCCTGGGCTTCCAGCTGGTGGCCGACATCCGCCGGGCAGACGGGACCGTGCCGCTGGTCCAGCTGGCGCCGGACTGGGAGACGCTGTTCACGACCTACCAGATTCCGTCGGACAACGGGCGCACGGATGTCGCCCTGCCGCCGTCGGACTTCAACCGGCTGGCGTCGGCGCTGGCCGAACGGCTGAGCCGGGCGGCCGAGGCCGGGGTCTTTGCGGCGCTGGTCACCTCGCCCGCACGGCGGCGGTTCCTGCGCACGGTGCTGGCCACGCGGCAGTTGCAGAACCCCGTGATCTCCTATGCCGAGATCGGGCCGGACGTGCGGCCGTCGCTGATCGGCGTCGTCCAGGCATGATCCCGCTTGCGGGCCTGATCCCCCCGGATCTGCTTCTGGCCCATGCCATGGTGTTCCTGCGGGTCGCCGCGATGGTGGCGCTGGTGCCGACCTTTGGCGAGCAGAGCATTCCGCCCCGGATGCGGCTGGCCGCGGCGCTCGCGCTTGCGACCGTGATCGCGCCCGCCACGGTGCCCGAGCTGCGCCGCGCGCTGGAGGCGGCAAGTCCGTGGACCGTGGGCGCCGCCGAGATCGCCGCGGGGTTCATCCTGGGCCTGTCGCTGCGCCTGATGGTCCACGCGCTGCAGATCGCGGGCACCATCGCGGCACAGGCGGCGTCGCTGTCGCAGCTGTTCGGCGGCACGGCGATCGATCCGCTGCCCACCATCGGGCATATCCTGACGATCGGCGGGCTGGCCATTGCGGCGGCTTCGGGCCTGCATGTCGAGCTCGCGGCGGCGCTGATCGCGACCTACGACGTCTTTCCGGCCGGGGCCCGCATCGATTCGGGCGAGGCGGCGCTGTGGTCGATCCAGCGCACCGGCGGCGCCATCGCGCTGGCCTTTTCCCTGGCGCTGCCCTTCGTCGTGGCGGCGACGCTCTACAACATCGTGCTTGGCGTCCTGAACCGGGCGATGCCGCAGTTCATGGCGACCTTCATCGGCGTGCCGGCCCTGACCTGGGCGGTCCTTGCGCTGATGGCGCTGACCATGCCCGTCATCCTCGGGCTCTGGGCCGATGCCCTGTTCCGCCTGCTCGCGAACGGGGGCCTGAGCCTGCCATGAGCGACGAGGACGATACCGAAAAGACGCACGACCCGACACCGCACAAGCTGGAGGAGGCGCGCAAGAAGGGCGACCTTGCCCGCTCGCCCGAGGTGAACACTGCACTGGCGCTGCTCGCGGCTCTGGCCGGGGCCCATGCCTTTGGCGGTGCGGCGCTGTCGGATCTGGCCCAGGGCCTGCAGCAGGCCCTTGCGGCGGCGGTGCAGGGGCAGGCCGCGATGACCGATCCCACGGCGGCGGCGTTTCCCCATGTCGCGGGCCGGGCGATCGCGGGTGGCGGACTGGCGGCGACGCTGCTGTTCGCCGTTCCCGCGGTGGCGGTCATCGCGGGGCTCGTGGTGACGCGATCGGTCAGCTTCTCGCACGACAAGCTGATCCCCAAGGCCTCGCGGCTGAATCCGATCACCAATCTTGGCCAGAAGTTCGGCCCGACCGGACTGGTCGAGTTCGCCCGCAGCGCCTTCAAGCTTGTCGCCGTGTCGATCTGCCTTGGCATCTTCGGCGTGGTGCGACTGCCGGACATCATCGCCGTCGCCGCGCTCGAGCCCGGCGGGGGAACCGTCGCGTTCCTGCGCCTGTTCCTGGATTTCCTGGCCGTGGTGGTCGCGATCTCGGTTCCGGTCGCGGTGCTGGACCTGCTCTGGCAGCACTACGACCTGCGTCGCCGCAACCGGATGTCGCGCAAGGACCTGCTGGACGAACTGAAATCGACCGAGGGCGACCCGATGCTGAAGCAGCAGCGGCGCCTGCGCGGGCAGGAGATCGCGACGAACCGCATGCTCGACAAGGTCGCCGAGGCCGATGTGGTGATCGTGAACCCCACCCACTATGCCGTCGCGCTGAGCTGGGCGCGGACGCGCGGGCGGGCGCCGGTCTGCGTGGCCAAGGGCACCGACGAGATCGCGCTGCGCATCCGCGAACGGGCCGAAGCCGCGGGTGTGCCGCTGCACCGCGACCCGCCGACCGCCCGCGCGCTGTTCGCGACCGTCAGGCTGGACGAGGAGATCGCGCCGGACCATTACCGGGCGGTGGCCGCGGCGATCCGCTTTGCCGACCGCATCCGTGCGGCGCGCCGGAAATGAAACCCGCGGACCTTGCCCCGCTTCTGGCCGTCGCCGCGACCGTGGATGCGGCGGCCCAGGCGCGCCTGGGCGCAGCGCTTGCGGCCGAGCGGGCGACCCGCGCCCGGCTGGAGGCGCTCGAGGCGCAGGCTGCGGTTCCCGATGGGCCGGTGTTCCCGGCCGAGCTGGCGGCGCGCGCGCTGCATGCCCGCTGGACTGCGCGCCAGCGCGAGGCGCTGTTGCAGGAGCAGGCGCGCCAGCGGTCCGCGGTCGAGGTGGCGCGGGTGGAGGCATCGCTTGCGCTGGGCCGGAAGGAGGCGGTCGCCGCCCTGATGGAGGCGGCCGAAGCCGAGGTCCGCCGGACCCGCGCCGCGCGGGCAGCCCAGGCACCCCAGCCTCTGCCGGACCGGCCGGACTAGTGTGGCCAGGCTGGCGCGGCCGGGTCAGGTGTCCTGCCGCACGATGTCCTCGATCAGGACGCCCACCGCGATGGGCCCGAGGACCTGGGTCGCGGCCTCGCCCAGGGCGCGGCGCAGCGTGGTCATCGAGGTGCCGGCCGTGAAGTTCCCGGCGAACCCGCCCGCGTTCGCATGGTCGAACAGCACCTGCAGGAACGCATCGCGCAGCTTCGGCTCGCGCGCAAAGACCGCGTCCGGCGTCTCGGCGGTGACCTCGATGCTGAGCGACAGCACCACGAGCGACTGCACGCGCCCCTCGGCCAGGACCGGCACGATGAACTGGTTGTTCAGCTTCACGAAGGTGGTGACCGTTTCGGGCGTCTCGGGTGGTTCCTCGGGCGCGGTGGCCGGTTCGGCGCCGCCTTCGGCCGGGTCGCCGCAGGGGTTTGCCATCTCCTCGGCCGGGGGTGGCCGCGTGAGGATGCCCGCGCCGATCCCGGCGCCGGCTCCGACCAGCGCCAGAAGGATGGGAAGGATCTTGCCCATGCGCGGCCCCCGTCAGAACGGCAGCAGGCGTTCGGCCGCCTGCTGCCCGTAGCGCGGTTGCTGGACTTCGCTGATCTGGCCGCGCCCGCCATAGGAGATGCGGGCCGAGGCGATCTTGTCGTAGGTCACCTCGTTCTGGCGCGAGATGTCCTCGGGCCGGACAAAGCCGGTCACCAGAAGCTCGCGCAGTTCGAAGTTCACCCGCACCTCCTGGGTGCCGCGGATCTCCAGCACGCCGTTGGGCAGTGTGCCGGTGACGGTGGCCGCGACGCGCAGGGTCAGCTGTTCGTTGCGCCGCACGCTGCCGCTCCCGCGCGAGGAGCTGCTGGAGTTCAGGTCCACCGCCGGGTCGAAGGTCTGCCCTTCGGGCAGCAGGCGTTCCAGGCGCTGCGGCAGGCCGAGGAGGTTCGGCACGGCCAGTTCCTCGGACCCCGAGCGGGACCGGTCGGACTGGTTCGAGATTTGCGCGCTTTCGTTGATCTGGATGACGACGGTCAGGATGTCCCCGACCATCCGGGCGCGCCGGTCACCCAGCAAGGACGCGCGGCCCGACGCCCAGAGCGACGACTGGTCGACCCGCCGTTGCGGGCCGGTGACCTCGGGGAAGGCGCGGGTGGCCATCGCGCCGAACTCGGCCCCGGAGGCGGAGTCGCTCAGGGGCGGAGGCTGGCCGATCCCGTCGAGCCGGCCGCAGGCGGCGACCAGCGCCAGGATCGTGACCGCGGCAACCGCGGACCTCATGGCTGCACCGCCACGGTGGTGAGGCCGCCGCCGACGGTGTCCGCGCGGAGCGAGCCGTCGGGCATGACGACCCCGGTCACGGTGGTGCGCGAGGCGAGGTTCATCACCCGGATGCGCTCGCCCGCGGCGCCACGTCCCAGCGCGCGTCCCTCCACCGTGATGGAGAGGGTCCCGTTGACGTATTGCAGCGGCACGATCTGGTTGCGCGCGACCAGCGCGGGCACGACGAGGTCCGAGGCATGGATCGGGCGCCCGGGATAGATCACCGTCCGCGCCTCGAACCCGATGACCTGGGACGGGTCGGCCAGGGCGCCGGGGGTCGCGGTGTCGGACACGGTGACATCCTCGGGGCCGAGGATGGCCTGCGCGCGGATCGTGCGCGCGGCGACCAGGCTTTCGGCAAGGGCGGGGGCGGCGGCGCACAGGAGGGCCGCCGTGAGGGCAAGGCATCTGGACATGGGCATCACCGGATCTGGGTCGTGGCGCCGAGCATCTGGTCGGCGGCCGAGATGACCTTGGCGTTCAGCTCGTAACCGCGCTGGGCCTGGATCAGTTCGGTGATCTCGCGCACGGGATCGACCGAGCTGGATTCAAGGTAGCCCTGCCGCAGTGTGCCGAGGCCCTGGGTTCCCGGCACCTCGACCAGCGCATCGCCCGAGGCGGCGGTCTGGACATAGAGGTTCGACCCGATCGCCTCGAGCCCCTTGGGGTTGGGGAAGCTGGCCAGCGTGAACTGGCCCAGAAGCTCGGCCTCGACCCGGTCGTTGAAGTAGGCATAGACCTCGCCGTCGGCATTGATCGAGATCGAGCGCGCATCGGCCGGGATCGTGATGTCGGGCACCACGGGGTAGCCTTCGGAGGTGACGATAAGGCCGTCGGCGGACCGCTTCAGCCCGCCATCGCGGGTGTAGCCCGGGATGCCCGAGGGCAGCGTGACCTCGAAATAGCCCTCGCCCTCGATGGCAAGGTCAAGGTCGCCGCCGGTCAGGGCAAGGCTGCCCTGGGCAAGGTTCACGCTGACGGCCGCCGGTCGCACGCCCAGGCCCAGCTGCACGCCCGTGGGCAGCACCGTTCCGTCGGACGCGCTGACCGTGCCGGGGCGCGCGAGCTGCTGGTAGTGCAGGTCGGCGAATTCGGCCCGTCGGGCGCTGTAGCCCGTGGTGCTCATGTTGGCGAGGTTGTTCGAGATCACCTCGACCCGCATCTGCTGGGCACTCATGCCCGTGGCGGCAATGGAAAGGGCGCGCATGACGGTCCTCGTCCTGTGTCAGAGTTTCACGGCGATCTGGATGACGCCGCGGATGCGTTCGTCCTCGCGGTCGAGGAAGCGCTGGCCGAGTTCGTAGCCGCGCTGCACCTCGATCATGCGGGCGATCTCGGCCACGGGATCGACGTTCGACCCCTCGAGGAAGCCCTGGAAGATGCGCCCGCCCTCGGCCGGCTGGACATCCTCGGTGCGGAACAGCGTGCCTGCGCCGCGGACCATCTTCCGCGGGTCGGTCGGCTGCCACAGCCCGATCTGGCCGATGGGGATGCCGTCGGCCGAGACCGTGCCGTCTGCGCCGATGGCGACGGCGGCGCCCTGCGGGGCGAACACCGGCGACCCGCCGGCGTCGAGCAGCGCGTGGCCGTCCGGCGTGACCACGTTGCCCGTCGCGTCGGGCGTGAAGCTGCCCGCGCGGGTCAGGGCCCGGCCCTGCGGCGTGTCCACGAGGAAGTACCCCTCCCCCTCGATCGCGAGGTCGAAGGGCGCGCCGGTCTGGGTCAGCGGACCCTGGCGCGTGTCGGTCATCCGCGCGACGGCAGCGCCCTGCGACAGGGACGGCTCGCCGGGTTCGAGGGCGGCGACGTGTTCCGCGAAGACCAGGCTTTCGCGGCGGTAGCCGCCGGTCGACATGTTGGCGATGTTGTTCGCCACCGTCGCCATCTCGCGCAGCAGGCCCGACTGGCGGGTCAGGGCGGCGTAGCCGATGCTGTCCATCTCAGCCCCCGGCGATGAGCGGGATCAGACCCGCGGTGAAGTACGAGGTCAGCGTCTCGGTCATGAAGCCCATGGTGCCCCAGAAGACCGCGATCATCGCCAGAAGCTTCGGCACGAAGGTCAGCGTCATCTCCTGCACCGAGGTCAGCGCCTGCAACAGGCCGATGACCACCCCGGCGACAAGCGCCACCGCCAGGAGCGGCGTCGAGATGATGACCGAGACCCAGAGCCCCTGGCGGAGCGCGTCGTAAAGCACCTGGTCCATGCCCGTTACACCGGCATCCGCAGGATTTCCTGATAGGCCTCGACCACGCGGTCGCGCACGGCGACCACGGTCTCGACCGCGAGCTGGGACTGCGCCAGCGCCATGACCAGGGCGTGCGGGTCGGCGTCGCCCTGCATGGTGGAGAGGGCCTGATCCTCGCCGGCACGCAGGGTGCTGGCGAAGTCTGCAAAGGCCGCGGCAAACCCGCCGGCTCCGCCCGCCACGGCATTCGGCTGCGTGGCGGGACGGGCGCCGGCATAGGTCTGGACGGCAAGGGACGAACGGATGTCCATTCTGGTCACTCCTAGCGACGAAGGAGTTCGTTCAGGCTTTGCGACATTTGCCGCGCCTGATCGAACATGCGGAGGTTCGCCTCGTAGCTGCGCTGCGCTTCGCGCGCGTCAGCGATTTCGACCACCAGATCGACGTTCGATCCATCGTGGTAGCCGCTTTCGTCCGCCAGCGGATGGCTGGGGTCGAAGATCCGGGTCAGTTCCGTCCGCCGGTCGAGCATGACCGGGCCGGTCGTGACCTGCCCCGTGTCCGCGCCGCGCGCCACCTCGGCCTCGAAGGTGGTGAGCTTGCGCCGGTATCCGGGCGTGTCGGTGTTGGCCATGTTCTCGGCTGACAGGCGCAGACGGTCGGCCTGGGCGCGCATGCCGCTGGCGGCGATCGAGAGAGCCTGGGTGAAGTCGGTCATGGCGGACCCCTGGCTTAGCGGCGCCCGAGGCTTGACCGGATCAGGTCAAGCGAGGCGCGGTAGATGGACAGGGCGCGGTCGTGCTGCCGCTTGGCGTCGACGCTGCGGAACATCTCGGTCTCGAGCGCGACGGTGTTGCCGTTGGGCGCCGAGGGCCCCGGCGAATCGATGATGCGCGGGCTGCCCGCCGGGCCGGCCAGCGCCATGTGCCCGGCGCGGGTCATCCGCAGGTCGGGGGTCACCGGGGCGGCATAGGTATCGGCGAACGCGGCCACGTCGCGCGCCCGGTAGCCCGGGGTGTCGGCGTTGGCGATGTTGGCCGCCACGACCGCCTGTCGGCTGCCTGCGTGGCGCGCCATGGCATTCGCCATGCGAAAGACATCCAGCGTGTCGAACATCGGGGCTTCTCCCTCTATCCGTTTCAACAGCGGCTTAACCCTGATTCCTTTAGAAAGCGTTCGACGCAGCAGGAAGGGCGCAGCCATGCAGGTCGGGTTCGAGGAAGTGAGGGCCGCCGTCGCGACGGTGCCCCCGGTGCGCCGGTGCGGCCGCGTGACCGCGATCGAGCGGGGACTGGTCCGGGTGGCCGGACTGCCCGACGACATCGCGACCGGCGACCTGGTTGAGATCGGCACGGGTCCCGACCGGCGCCTGGGCGAGGTGCTGGAACTCGCGCCCGGTGGTGTCCTTGTGGCGCCCGATGGCGCGGCCGAGGGGCTGCGGCTGGGCATGCCGGTCAGCCGGTCCGGGAGCGACACGCTGGCCCCCCACGACAGCTGGCTCGGGCGGCTGATCGACCCGACCGGGCGGCCGCTGGACGGGCGGCCGCTGCTGCCGGGGCGCGTCGCGCGTCCGGTGCGGGCGGGCGCCCTGCCGCCGGTCGCCCGCCGGGCGATGGGGGCGCGGCTGGAAACCGGGCTGGCCGTGTTCGACACGATGCTGCCGATCGTGCGGGGCCAGCGGATCGGCCTGTTCGCCGGGTCGGGCGTGGGGAAATCCACGCTGCTGGCGCGGTTCGTCGCGGGGATCGACGCCGATGTGCTGGTGCTGGCCCTGATCGGCGAGCGCGGGCGCGAGGTCGGCGACTTTGTCGGCCGGGTGCTGGGGCCCGAGGGGATGCGGCGCACGGTGGTCGTCGCGGCCACGTCGGACCGGTCGCCGATGATGCGGCGGCGCTGCGCGCTGGCGGCGATGACGGTGGCCGAGCATTTCCGCGACGCGGGCCGCAGCGTGGTGCTGCTGGCCGATTCGCTGACCCGTTTTGCCGAGGCGCACCGCGAGATCGCCCTGTCGTCGGGCGAGCCCCCCAGCCTGCGCGGCTTCCCGCCCTCGACCGCGCAGGCGCTGATGGGCCTGTGCGAACGCGCCGGTCCCGGGACCGACGACACCGGCGACATCACCGCGATCTTCACCGTGCTGGTCGCCGGGTCGGACATGGACGAACCCGTGGCCGACATCGTGCGCGGGACATTGGACGGGCATGTCGTGCTGGACCGCGAGATCGCGGAACGCGGCCGGTTCCCGGCGGTGGACCTGCTGCGCAGCGTGTCGCGGTCGCTTCCCGGGGCCGCGGGGCCGGGGGAGAATGGCCTGATCGCCCTCGCCCGGCGCCGCATTGCGGACTACGAGAAGGTCGCGATCATGCTGCGCGCCGGGCTGTACGTGCCCGGCAGCGATCCGGCGACCGACGACGCGATCGCGGTCTGGCCGGCGCTCGACCGCTTCCTGGCGGAGGAGTCGCCCGACGGCAGCGCAGGCAGCTTCCATCGGCTGGGCGCCATCCTGGGGTCCGCCTGAGCGGACCGGCCGAGGGTCGTCGGGCGTGCCCCACGGCCCCGCGGGGCGCGCCTTGGGGGTTGCAGTCCCCGCTCCGGTCCCCGCCCGGGTCCGCGGGGATCAGCGTGCCGCGAGGATCTGCAGGAGACCGCCACCCGGTCCGGACGCCGCCGACGACTGCAGCAGTGCCAGGGCCGCGACGGCCCCGGGCGGGCCACCCGTCAGGCCCGCACGGGTCGACTGGTCGAGCCCCTGCAGTTCGGCGTTCAGCACGAAGCGGCGGATCAGCTCCTCGCGCTTCTCGGGGGCTGCGAACTGCCGCAGGTCGGATGTGCCGAAGATCCGTTCGGACGCGGTCTTGAAGGCATCGAGCTGGCGGTCGATGTCGAGGCTCGCCGTCTGCTGCGGCAGGCCCAGCGCCAGTTCGAATACGCGGCGCACCGCGGGGGTGCCCATCACGGCGAACCAGAACCCGTTCTGCGTGTTCTGGCCCGACAGGATCGCGCCGAGGTCCCGTTCGAGCCCCAGCGCGAGGCGCAGCGAGGTGCTCTGTTCGCCCACCGCCGTCTCGAAGCTGCGGTCGAGATAGGCCCGGACGATCCGCTCCTGGAAGGTCCTGCCCGCGAAGGGCGAGCCGCCGAGCTCGAACGCGAAGGACGAGGCGAGAAGCGCATAGCGCTTGTCGGGCAGGCGGTTGGCGAGCGAGTCCGGGTTCAGCGTGCCCTCGGCCAGCACCTTCTCGATGAAGGCCTTCTTGCCGATGTCGTCGGACAGGCCGAAGGCGCCAAGGGCCACGGTCAGCAACCGGCGGTCCGACACCAGGTCCTTGGCGGTCTTCACATTGCTGATGTTGGCGCGGAAATAGTCCACGTCCCGGGTGAGCTGCGGCTGGCGGTCGAAGGTCGCCTGCTGCGTCTCGCGCGTGCGGGTGAGGACGGCCCAGCCTGCGATGCCCGCGAAGGGGATGGCCGGGCCGATCATCAGGCCACCCCCGGACGGCCGCCCAGCAGCCGCTCCTCGCGCGGGAGGATCGCGCGCAGGGCCTTCAGCGCCTGGTACCAGTTCGCCTCCATCACCGCTTCGGTGGCGCGGGTCAGGTGCGCGCGGCTGTCGGGATCGGTCAGCGCCTGGCTGAGCTGCTCGATCCCGCGCAGCATCTGCGGCCTGGCGTCGGCCGGGTCCACGTCGCCGGACAGGACAAGCTGCGCGATGTAGCAGACGCGCCGGACGGGGGTCTTTGCGTCCTCCGGATGGATCGCGTCGCGCAGGCGCAGGATGTTGGCGTTCGGGGTCAGGATCGACATGCGGCTGCGCCGGTCGCCGTTCTCGATCACCGCGCCGTTGATCAGGACCCGCTCGCCGGGAGCGAGCTTCAGCACGAGGCCGGTCATCGCGCACCTCCCGTCGGGCGGGCGGCCGTCGCGGCGCGCTGGGCCGCCGCCGGGGGAACGCCGCGGGGCACGGTCGGGCTGGCGGCGGCCGCGGTGGCCTGTTGCGGTGCAAGGCCGCGCATCACGGCGGTGTTGATGTCGACCAGCACCTCGGCCCGGGCGGTTCCGTTCAGGACCTGCGTCGTGTGCCGCTGGGTGAAGGCCGCCAGGTTGAACAGGCCCGCGCGAAGCGCCTCGGGCAGGCCGTTGTTGCTATCGGCCACCATGCCGGCCAGCAATGTCCACAGGCGGCGGTTGTCATGCAGGGCGGCGGCAAGATCGGGAAATCCGGTGCGGCCGCGTGCGGCGGCGGCGCTGATCCGGTGGGTGACGCGCGCGAAGGCCTCGTATTCGATGGCGCGGGGCGTGCGGGTGGCAGGCGAGGGCCCGCCATAGGCCGTTCGGGCCTGGGTGTGCGTATCCACGACTGGGTATCCCTTCGGGATCTGGGGCCGGCTGTTCCGTCGGCGGCAGGGGGGCCGGGCGCGCGGGGATCGCGCGCCCGGTAGGGAAGGGACCGGTTACCGGAACAGGGCCAGGATCGACTGCGGCGCCTGGTTGGCGATCGACAGCGACTGGATGCCCAGCTGCTGCTGCACCTGCAGGGCCTGCAGACGGGCCGAGGCTTCTTCCATGTCGGCGTCCACAAGTGTGCCGATGCCCGTCTTGAACGAGTCGGTCAGCTTGCCCACGAATTCGGCCTGGATGTCCATCCGGCGCTGCGCCGAGCCGAGGTTCGCCGCGGCGTTCGTCGCCGTGGTGATCAGGCTGTCGATCACCGACAGGGCCGCACGGGCGCCGTTCTGGGTGGACACGTTGATGTCGCCCAGAAGCTCCAGGCCGCCGCCGGCGGTGCCGCCGGTCAGTTCGACGAAGTCGGTCGCGGCAAAGGCCGCAGCACCTGCCGCACCCGAGTTGTTCGTGATCGTGAACTGGGCGGTGCCGTCGCCGTCATCGGTGAACCCGGCCACGAACTGGTCGGCGAAGCCCGCGCTCGCAATCGCGAAGTTCGCGCGGTCGGCCAGGTTCCGGGCAACGTCCACCATCGTGTCGCCGGCGCGGGCGACGTAGGACGTCGGGCCCGTGACGGCCGTGCCGAGTGCCGCCGACAGACGGTCGTAGAACGAGTCGGCCAGCTGGTAGGTGTCGCCGGCCAGCACGCGGTTGCCGCCGCGTTCGGTCGTCGTCGCGTCACCGTCGAGCGCGACGCTGACGGTCGCCCCGGCGGCGATCGTCGCGGTCGAGGAGCCGAACGCCGTCGCGGCGATGGTCGTGGCCGACTGCGCGACCGTCCCGGCTGTCTGGTCGCCGGTGGCGAGGTCGGACCGGTTCACCTGGATCTGCGCCGCGGTCACGCCCGAGGCCGAGCGGTCGAGCGAGGACAGGACGTTCACGCGGCCCGCGGTGTTGGTGTTCACGATCTGCTGGGCGATCGTGTTGGTGGCGCCCGTGGTCGTCGGCGCGACCTTCACCAGGTTCAGGCCGTTGAACTGCGCCGAGTTGACGATGGACGTCACCTGATCGCGCAGGCGGGTGATGTCGGTCTGGATCTTGGCGCGGTCCACGTTGGCTTCCTGGGCGGAAACCACGAGGCCCTTGATGTCGGTCAGCAGGTCGGTCACCGATTCGGCCGCGGTGCGGGCGACGCTGATCGTGGACTGGCCGAGCGACAGCGAGTTCGATATCTGCTGGAAGCCCTTCACGTCGGATTCCATGACCTTGGAGATCGACCAGATCGCGGCGCCGTCGCGCGCGGTGGCGATCGACTTGCCGGTCGAGATCTCGTTCTGGGTCTTGGACAGGTTCATGTTGACCGACTTCAGGGTCTGAAGCGCGACCATCGAGCTGGTGTTCGTCAGGATGCTGGACATGTGTCACCTCTGGTAGGCCGACGCTTTTGCGTCGGCACGTCATGGGGCCCCCGGAGACTGGTCCGGTGGTAAGGGTGCCTTTCTGACCTTGCCGCGGGCCGGATTTGACGGACGGCGGCGCCACCTTGCGGTGCGGGGTCCTTGTTCGCGCCGACCGGCTAACAATTGGTTGCCCCGGCCGGCTGTCCCCCCCTGTTTTCGATGACAGGGTTAAGCAGTCGTTCCCCGCGGCCGCGGGGGCGACAGCGGTGCGGCGCGCCCGTCCGCGGTATAGGTCTGGGTCGGCGCAGGTTCGCCCAGCACCGCATCGACCATCCGCGCCGCGGCACGGATCCCTTCGGCGCAGGCGGCCAGCAGCCCCGCGTTCCGTTCGGCGGCCGTCTGCAGGCGGTGCACGACCTGCGGCGCGACCCGCGCGCGCGCCATCGCGGCAACCAGCCGCTCCTTGCGGCTGGCAAGCTCGGGCAGGGCGCCCAGTTTCCCCGCCCGCAGCACGGCCCGCTCCTCGGCGAGCAGGTCGATCAGGGCGGTGGCCGGGTCGCGGGATTCACGCAGTCGCATTCTCTCTCTCCACCAGGGCGCGATAGATGTGTTCGGACAGGCCGAGACCGCCCCGGGCGGCAAGGGCCTGCGCATGTTCGGTCACCAGCAGCGAGGCGAACTGCTCCTCGCCCGCGCCGCCGCCGAAGCTGTCCAGCGGCTTGCCGAAACCGGCAGCGCGCAGCATCTCGGCCAGAAACGACGCCTCGAGGTTGCGCGCGGCGGAGCGCAGACGGGTTTCGCGGGCCCCCTCCGGCCCCTGGGTGGCGGTACTTTCCGGTCTGGGCGGCGGAAGGGCGGCCAGGGCCGGGCCCCGCGCATTCGCGATGTCCACGAGGTTCTCCTCTCGATTCGGTCCGGGCGACCCTGCGTGATCCCGGTAAAGATGCGGTAAGGCGGATGCGGTATCGGTCACCCCGAGTTTGCAGAAGGCAGATCCGCGTGACCCAGATTCCCGTTCTGACCGGCATGGTGCCCCCTGGTGATGCGCGGGCCCGCCCCGCCGACGCGGCCGGTGATGTCGCGGCGCCGCTGTCCGAGGCGAACCGGCCGGGTTCGGCCTGGGCGGCTGCCTGGGCGCTGTCGGTGCCGCGGGTCACGGCGCAGGCGCCGGGTCGATCCGGGCCGGAACCGGGCGCCGCCCGCGCTGTCCCGGGCTTTGCGGACCTGGCGGCGACCGCCGGTACGCCCTTGGCGACCGACCCCGATGCGGCTGCGGCTGCCGTGACCGGCTGGCCCTGGGCTGCGGATCCGCTGACCCTCGGGATGGCGTCCGAAGCGAATTTGTCCGCCGAAGCGGGACCGGGGCTTGCCGCGCCGCCTGCGCCTTTGGGCACCCCCGACGGGGTTCCGGCTGGCCCCTTGACCGACGCAGGGCAGGCCCGTGCGGTGGCGGACGCCGCGGGGCAGGTGGCTGCGGCGAATCTCCTGGCGGGCGTTCCGGACCGGGGGGCTGCGGGATCGGCTTTGCCCGCTGCCCCGGCCGCGCCCGCGCCGGTGAGGTTCGCGGGAACAGCCACGGCCGCGCCCGGCCAGGGGTCCGCCCGCGCCGAATCGGCCGTGCCGCCGGTGGACACGGGTCCTGTGCCGGGAAAAGCCGCCGGTCCTGCGCCCGCTGCCGTGCCGCAGGGCACGCCCGGGGTCGGGCCGCGGTCCCCGGACGGCGGGCCGGACTGGGGCCCGAACGGGGGCCCGGATGCAGTCCTGGACGCGGCCCGGGGCGCAGCCCTGTCGCCGGGGACCGGGGGGGCGGGCGCATCGGGCCGGACGGTGGTTCCGCAAGACCGTCCCGCGGCCCCGCGCCCCGGCCCCGCGGACGTGGCGATTGCTGCGGGGACCGGGTCCGCAACGGACCCCGGTCTGTTCGACCCTGCCCCCCGCACCGACACCAGAGCGCCGGATCCCGCGTCTGCCGGGCGGACCGTTCCGGCCGAGGCGACCCCGCCCGCAGCCGCGGCGCGCGGGATCGGTCTGGCCCCCGGATCGGCCACGGGCGGCCTCGACCCCGCCGCTGCGGTCGCATCCCCGGGGGGCGCGCGTTCCGGTGCCGAAGCGGCACGGTCCGGGTTGCCCGGCGCGGCCGAGGGATCGGTGGCAGCAGGGACGGCGGACGGGAACGGCGCCGCGCGCGGGGCAGTGCCTTCGTCGGGTGCGCCAGTCCTCGCCGTGGTCCGGACCAGCGGCCCGGGGGAGGCGCTGCCCGCGCCGCCTGCCGCCGGAGCAGGGTCCGTGGCGTCCCTCGCGCCCGTCGGTCAGTCGTGGCCCGGTCCTGTGTCGGATGGCGGGATGGCCGCCGGGCCGGGGGCAGCGTCGGTTGCGGGAGTCGCCGCAGCGTCGGGCCTGACCACGTCCCCGGGGACGCGTCCCCGCCCCGGAGCGCCGGCGTCGCCCGCCGACACGCCCCCGGTCGCGGGCCTGGCACCCGCGCGCGCCCTTGCGGCCACGGTCCCCGCCACGGCCGCGCGTCCGGCCGAGGCGCCGGTGCCCCCCGAATCGCCCCGCGCGCTTCGCGCACGGGAGGCCCGCCTTGCGGAGGTGCCAACCGCAGCCGCTCTGCCCGTCGCCGCATCGGTGGTGGTGTCCCCGGCCTCCGCGCCGCGCGTGGCACCGGTGTCCGCGGTGCAGGCCGGCACCGTCGGCGCGATCACCGAAGGTCTTGGCGACCCCCGCATGGTGCGGTCCGACCTGCCCCTTGCGACCGTGTCGCCCGGACCGGAGGCGCCCGGTGCCAGCCCGTCCGCGCTGCGCCACGGTGCTCCGGGCAGCGATGCCCCCGACCCGCGCGCGATCGCGGCGCAGCTTGGCGACGCGTTCGTGTCGGCGCTGCCCGACGGTGCGGTCGAGATCAGCCTGCGTCCCGAGGAACTGGGCCGCGTGCGCTTGGTGCTGTCGCCCGATGCCGGAGGCCTGACCGTGACCCTCGCCGCAGAGCGGCCCGAGACCCTGGACCAGATGCGCCGGGCCATCGACACGCTGGCCGC
>DBBA01000353.1:19902-23283 GCA_002291955.1 Rhodobacteraceae bacterium UBA996
CGCCCGGACCGGAGGCGCCCGGAGCCGGCCCCACTGCGCTGCGCCACGGTGCTCCGGGCAGCGATGCCCCCGACCCGCGCGCGATCGCGGCGCAGCTTGGCGACGCCTTCGTGTCGGCGCTGCCCGACGGTGCGGTCGAGATCAGCCTGCGTCCCGAGGAACTGGGCCGCGTGCGCCTGGTGCTGTCGCCCGATGCCGGAGGCCTGACCGTGACCCTCGCCGCAGAGCGGCCCGAGACCCTGGACCAGATGCGCCGGGCCATCGACACGCTGGCCGCTGACCTGCGCGATCTGGGCTATGCGGGGCTGAACTTCCGGTTCGACCGGTCAGGCCATCCGGGCGGGCGCCCGTCCCGGCCCGCGGCAGACCCCGCGGCCATGGCCGAGATCGCCCCCGCGGCGGCCGCTGACCGCGCGGCAGCCGGAATGGCCGCCGGGCTTCCGCTGCGGGCCGCCGCACGCCTCGACATCCGCCTGTAGGAGATTGGCATGGACGTTGCACAGACCACGACCCAGACCGGCACCGCGGCCTCACGGACAGCCGCCGCGGCCGCCGCAGCCGCGGATGCCGGCACGGCCGGCGCGGGAAAGTCGGCGCTCAGCTCGGACTTCCAGACGTTTCTGCTGATGCTGACGGAACAGCTGAAGAACCAGGACCCGCTCAACCCGCTCGAGGCGACCGATTTCGCCGTGCAGCTGGCGACGTTTTCGGGCGTCGAGCAGCAGGTGCGCACCAATGACCTGCTCAGTTCGTTGGCTGGCCAGATGGGCACGGGCAGCCTTGCACAATACGCGGGCTGGATCGGGATGGAGGCGAAGTCGCCCGCGCCGGTCTATTTCGCGGGATCGCCGGTGCTGATCGAACCGCAGCGGGCGAACGGGGCCACGTCCAGCACGCTGGTGGTGCGCGATTCGACGGGCACGATCGTGGGGCAGGCGATGCTGCCGCAGACGGCGGGCCCGGTCGAGTGGGTGCCCGCCGATGCGGACGGTCGCCCGCTGCCCGCGGGTCTGTACAGCCTGACGGTCGAGAACCGCAACGGCGAGACCGAACTGGCCGACACGCCGGTTCTGTCCTATGCCCGGGTGGCCGAGGTGCGGATGGGGGCCGACGGCCCGGAGATCCTGTTGCAGGGCGGCGCCGTGGCAAAGCCGGCGGAAGTTGCGGGCCTGCGGGAAAGCTGACCGGCGCCACCCGGCCCGGCCCCGTCCGGCCGGATGGACCTGTCTTCGACCCGTTGCGCGAGCGCCCGGGCCGGGCGTCTGGTCGGGTCGCCTGCTGCGATCGCACGTCCTGCCACGGCGAGCCCGAGCCGCAGCGGTGCAGATGGATGCAGCGGCACAGCCGCACCGGGACCAGGATGCTGTGCGGGTGCGGTGGTCATACCGCGGGCATCGTCGGACCGGCCGCGGTCCTTCCGGGGGCAGGGCCCTTCGCCCGGCCTGCCGTCCCGCAACCGATGCCACCCCGGCAGGCCGTCGTGCGGACTCGCGGGCGCAGCAGGACCTTCGCGCTGGGACTGGCGCGGCACGGGGACCAGGATGCTGCGCGGGTGACGCGACAGCACTCCGGGCAGCATCGGCCGGGATGCGCCACGGCCGAGGTTGGGCCTGTGCCCGCCCGGTGGGCCTCTCGGAGCCGATGCAGGACCCGGCAGGTTGCCGGAGGCACGACCACGGGCCGTGCGCCGCAGACGGGGCGCAGGGTGGTCTGGGATTGGCGTATCCGTGTCGCCCCACGGAACTCCGGCGCGGCCAGGTTTGGTCGATGCCTGCCATGTCCAGGTCCGGCCACGACCGGGGCCACCCGCGGCCAACGGTCCGCGGATGGCAAGCGCCGTCGTGACGGCGACGTGCGCCGCGGCGCGGGTGTCGCGGGTCCGTTGCTCGTCCCCGGGCCGTTTGCCGCGCCACCGTGCCGCTCACGTCGCGTCGGCGGGTCTGGTCGCGGACGGCTGGCCGTGGGACACGGGGGCGCGATCCGCCCTGTCCGGGACATGCTGCGATGCCGGTGCCCTCGTATCCACCTGCCCTGCCGGACCCCGACCAGCAAGGCCCGCCGCCTGACCCGGCGGTGGGGGACGTGCCCGGCGCGGTGCGCGACTGGGCGCGGCGCCGTCTGGGCGTGCGGAGCGACCCGGACGGATGGACCGCGCTGGCAGGCGGGCGGACCAACCGGGTCTGGCGGGTCGCGGGCCCGGACGGCGATGTGATCGTGAAGCTCTATGCGCCCGGCATGGCCAGCCGCCTGTTTCCGAACAGTCCCGCCTCCGAGGTGCGGGCGCTGCATCTGCTGGCGGGAACCGGGCTGGCCCCGGACCCGCGGGCAAGCGGCGAGACCCTTGCGGGGCGGGTCCTGGGCTATGCCGCGGTGGACGGCGGCGTGCCGTCGGGGCCGGAGGGGGCGGCGGCGTTGGGCCGCGCGCTGGCCGCGGTTCACCGGTGGCCCGGGGTCTGCCGGGTCCGGCGGATCTCGGCCCGACCCGGGGCCATCGCCCGCGGGATCCTTGCGGACCTTGCTGCGCTGCCGCCGTGCCCGGCGACGGCGCGGCTGAAGCACCTGGCTGCCCGCGCGCCTTCCCGCGCCCTGCAGACCCATCCGCCCTGCCTGCTGCATGGTGATCCGGTGGCGGCCAATGCGCTGGTGCGGCCGTCGGGGGCGGTCACGCTGATCGACTGGCAATGCCCGGCGCTGGGCGATCCGGTGCGTGATCTGGCGATAGCCCTGTCGCCGGGAATGGCCGCGCTGTACGGCCATGCCCCCTGCGGGCCTGCGGCGCGCTCGGCCTTCTGGGACGCTTGCGGCGACCCGGCGGCGCAGGCCCGCCATGCGGCGCTGGCGCCCCTCTTGTCGGCCCGGATCGCCGCGCATTTCCTGGCGCAGGCGGCGCGGGGCCGACCGGGCTATGCCGCGGCGGCCGAGGCCGAGCTGGCCGCGCTAGAGGAGTGACGCCGCCGCCACCGCCAGCGCGCCGACGACCGCGCCACCCAGGCTCCACAGCACCGGCAACAGGCGCGACGGCGGCGCCGGGGCCGGTGGCGGCGCAAGACGGGCGGATTCGCGCAGCAGCGCAGCCTCGGCCAGTTGCGGCAGCTTGGGGCCGAAGCGGGCCAGCACCTGCGCGGTGCGGGCCAGGTCGCGCAGCACGGCCTTGGGGCCGATGTTCTGGGCGATGTAGTCCTCGACCACCGGCTGGGCGACCTTCCAGATGTTGATGTTGGGGTCGAGCGAGCGCGCCACGCCTTCGACCACCACCATCGTGCGCTGGAGCAGGATCAGTTCGGTCCGGGTTTCCATGCCGAAGCGTTCCGTCACCTCGAACAGATAGGCCAGAAGCCGCCCCATCGAGATGTGGCTGGCGTCCATGCCGAAGATCGGCTC
>DBBA01000315.1 GCA_002291955.1 Rhodobacteraceae bacterium UBA996
CTTCCGATCTCGGGGCGCGGGATCGGGCGCCTGGGCGCGCGCTTCGCGGGCGCAGGCCCCGCGGCCGAGCCTTGGGAAGTGCGGTTGCGCGGACTGGTCGCGCGGGCGGTGATGCCGGGTCTGTCAGTGACCTGGGCGCGGCCGGCGCGAGCCTGGGTCGCGGCGGAGGCGGCGGCAACGGGATCAGACCTGCGCCCGGCGTTCCGGCCCGGCACGCGGCGGCAGGCGGACGCGCCGCGGGTGGTGGTGGCGCTGGACTGCTCGACATCCGTCGGGGACACGGCGCGGGCGCTGCTGCTGGCCGAGGTCGCGGGCGTGGCCCTGCGGTCGGGGGCCGAGGTCTGGCTGATCCCGTTCGACGAGGTCGCGCACCCGGCGGTGCGGCTGGAGCCTGCGCGGGGCGTGGGGATGCTGGCAGATGTGGCCTTGCCAGATGGGGGCGGGACCGACCTGGGGCCGATGCTGGTGGCCGCACAGGCGCTCGACCCGGCGGCGCTGGTGGTGATGACCGATCTGGACGCGGACCTGCCGCCCTGCCCGCGCGGGTTTCCGGTGATCTGGGCGGTGCCGGGCGCACCTGCGGTGGTGCCGGGCTGGGGAACGGTGCTGGACCTGTCGCGCTGAGGCCGACGTCAGCCCCTGGGCCGCAGCACGCCAAGCGCGTCGGCCAGTGTCAGGTCGTGGTCGAACGCGCCGTCGCGCAGGAACAGAAGCGTCTGCGCCATCGCCACGGGGTTGTTCATGATGAACGTGTGCGTGGCCGTCAGCACGATATGGTCGGTCATGCCGGGCAGACGGGTGCTGTCCACGCCGACCGCCCCGTCATCCGGGCCGGGCACCAGCGCGGACCCCACGGGATTGATCGAGGCGTCGCCCGCGATGATCCCGACCTCGAACGTCGCGGGACCGAGGGCGTCGGGCACGGCACCCGGCGTTGTGCCCAGTTGCGGCCCGGCGGGACCGGTGGCCCGGCTGAAGACATCCATGTCGCCAAGCGCATCGACGACCTCGGACCCGGCGTTGGGCGGCGCGAGCATGACCACGCGGCCGAGCGTAGCGGGCCGGTGGTCCTGCAACCAGGCCCGCACCAGCAGGCTACCCAGGGAATGGGTGACGAAATGGAGCCGGTCCGTGCCGCAGCGCGCGGCGATCGGCCCGACCAGGGACACGAGATCGGCAAAGGCGGCGTCGGTCGAGGGATAGGGTTCGTTCACGACGCGGTAGCCGTGGGCGGACAGCACCTCCTGGATCGCCAGCAGGGAGGCGTCGGTGCGGCCAAGGCCGTGCAGGAGCACGACACAGTCGCTGGCGGCGGCGGGGGCCGCCAGACCGGCCGCAAGGATCAGGGCAACCGCGCGCATGGTCGGGAGATAAGGGTCACGGGAGCAGGCATCAACCGCGCGGGACGTCCGCGGGAAACGGAGAAGGGGCGCCGGTGCCGGCGCCCCTTCCCGTTGGTCCTGTCGGGGTGACCCGATCAGAAGTCCATCCCGCCGCCGCCGGGCATTGCCGGGGCTTTGTCTTCCTTGGGCTTGTCGGCAATCATCGCTTCGGTGGTGATGAGCAGACCGGCGACCGAGGCCGCATCTTCCAGCGCGGTGCGCACGACCTTCGCGGGGTCGATCACGCCGAACTTGAACATGTCGCCGTATTCTTCGGTCTGGGCGTTGAAGCCGAACGACTTGTCGTTCGATTCGCGGATCTTGCCCGCGACCACCGCACCGTCCACGCCTGCGTTCTGGGCGATCTGGCGCATCGGCGCTTCCAGCGAGCGGCGGATGATGGCGATGCCCGCATCCTGGTCGCTGTTCTGGCCGGTCAGGCCGTCGAGCGACTTGGCCGCCTGCACCAGCGCCACGCCGCCGCCGACAACGATGCCTTCCTGCACCGCGGCGCGGGTCGCGTTGAGCGCGTCATCGACGCGGTCCTTGCGCTCCTTCACCTCGACCTCGGTCATGCCGCCGACGCGGATGACGGCGACGCCACCGGCGAGCTTCGCGACACGTTCCTGCAGCTTCTCGCGGTCGTAGTCCGAGGTCGTTTCCTCGATCTGCGCGCGGATCTGGGACACGCGGGCCTCGATCTCGGCCTTGTCGCCGGCGCCGTCGATGATCGTCGTGTCGTCCTTCTTGATCGCGACCTTGCGGGCGCGGCCGAGCATGTCGATCGTGACGTTCTCCAGCTTCATGCCCAGCTCTTCGCTGATCACCTGGCCGCCGGTCAGGATCGCGATGTCCTGCAGCATGGCCTTGCGGCGATCCCCGAAGCCCGGCGCCTTGACCGCGGCGATCTTGAGGCCGCCGCGCAGCTTGTTGACCACGAGGGTCGCGAGCGCTTCGCCTTCCACGTCTTCCGCGATGATCAGGAGCGGCTTGCCCGACTGGATGACCGATTCCAGCAGCGGGACCATCGGCTGCAGCGACGACAGCTTCTTCTCGTGCAAGAGGATCAGCGCGTCATCGAGCTCGGCCGACATCTTGTCGGCGTTGGTCACGAAGTAGGGCGACAGGTAGCCGCGGTCGAACTGCATCCCCTCGACCACTTCGGTCTCGGTCTCGAGGCCCTTGTTCTCCTCGACGGTGATGACGCCGTCGTTGCCGACCTTCTGCATCGCGTCGGCGATCTGGCGGCCGATTTCGGCTTCGCCGTTGGCCGAGATGGTGCCGACCTGGGCGACTTCGGCCGAGTCGGAGACGGGGCGCGAGGCCGCCTTGATGTGGGCGATGACGTTGTGCACGGCCAGGTCGATGCCGCGCTTCAGGTCCATCGGGTTCATGCCGGCGGCGACCGCCTTCATGCCTTCGCGGACGATGGCCTGGGCCAGCACGGTGGCGGTGGTGGTGCCGTCACCGGCGGTGTCGTTGGTGCGGGAAGCGACTTCCTTCACCATCTGGGCGCCCATGTTCTCGAACTTGTCTTCCAGTTCGATTTCCTTGGCGACCGTCACGCCGTCCTTGGTGATGCGGGGCGCACCGAACGACTTCTCGATGACGACGTTGCGGCCCTTGGGGCCGAGGGTCACCTTCACCGCGTCGGCGAGGATGTTGACGCCGCGCAGCATGCGGTTGCGGGCATCGGTGTCGAACTTGACGTCCTTGGCAGCCATGTGGGTTGCTCCTTGGGTGTCGATTTCAGGGATGGAACGCGGTCAGCCTCAGGCGATGATGCCGAGGATGTCGCTTTCCTTCATGATCAGCAGTTCCTGGCCATCGAGGGTGACCTCGGTGCCCGACCACTTGCCGAACAGGATGCGGTCGCCGGCCTTGACCGAGGGGGCGATCAGTTCGCCCGAGTCCTTGCGGGCGCCTTCGCCCACCGCGACCACCTCGCCCTGCGCGGGCTTTTCCTTGGCGCTGTCGGGGATGATCAGGCCGCCACGGGTCTTCTCTTCCGATTCCACGCGCTTCACCAGCACGCGGTCGTGCAGCGGTTTGAATGCCATCTCGGAACACTCCTTGGTTCGAGGTTGTTCACATTAGCACTCACCGGGGGCGAGTGCTAATGTGCCGCCATTTAGGAAGGCTTCACGGGGCTGTCAACACCCTGCGGGCCGCGGTCCGCGCGCGTCGCGCGGACGGGGCGCCCGGGCGGACGGTCTGGACAGGCCGCGGCACGCCCGGTACGCAAGAGGCACTGGCCAGTGCGGGCTGCACGGTCGTGACCGTGCCGGACGGGCCTAAACGGACTGCTGCGATTTTCCAAGAGGCATATGTCGTGCGGCGCCTGTCTGTCTGGACCCTTGCGATTGGCCTGGGTGTCGTGTGCGCCGAGGTGGCCGTCAGGCTGGCAGGGTCGGCCCTGCTTCACCAGCGCTTCCCGACGACCAGCCTGACCCCGGACACCATCAACCGCACCGGCACTCCGCTGGCCAACACCCGCAGCGCATTCCTGGCAACCGGCGCGCCCGGGTCGCTGCCGTTCCGGGTGCTGTTCTACGGGCAGTCGATCTCGGAGGGTCGATGGACGGAAGATGTCGTCGCGCGGTGGCGCGCCCGCTATCCCCACCTTGCCATCGTCGTGGACAACCGCGCCATCGGCGGATTCGACTCGAGCCGCCTGAAGGACACCGTCGCCGCGGACATCGCCGACCTATCGCCGGACCTGGTCGTGTTCCATGCGTATGGCTCGCATGTGGATTACGAGACGACGATCCGGCAGCTTGCCGCCATGACCGGCGCCGACATCGTCCTGCAGACCGACCATGCGACGGCATGGCCCCCGCCGCGCTGCGATACCGGCGCCAGCCTGGTGCCGGTGTCGCGACCGGGGTGCACCGGCTATCCGTTCCGCCGCCAGATCGGGTGGGATCCGTACATGTCCTATCACTTCGTGCCCGCCATGGCCGCGCGCCATGGCCTTGCGGTCGAACCGCGGCTGGAACGCTGGACCGAGAGCCTGCGCGCCGCCGGGGAGGAACCGTCGGACCTGCTGTCGGATACCGTGCACCTGAACGACAGGGGACAGGAGCGGATGGCGTCGCTGTTCGATGCTTTCATCGTGGCGCAGGTCCACAGCGGGGACGAGGACGCGGCCGCATCGCGTCGCCTGCGTGTCGAGGTGCCACCGGCCGACGCGGATGGCAGCCTGTCGTTCCGGGTGCAGGATGCCTACCGGGTCGAGGCCGTGACAGCCGCCCCCCTGCCCGTGCGCGGCCTGGTCCTGGTGGACGGCGTGCCGGCGGAACAACGGGACAGCTGCCATGCGCACGGCCGTCCGGACCGCCTTGCCCCCGATCTGGTGTGGCCCCCCGTCCGGCAGGTGGGTGCGGCGGCGCCGCTGGTCGAGGAGACCTGGGTCGCCACGCTGACCGACCTGTCGGAGGGTGGCGCGCGCTTTGCGTTCACCGTGACCGGCAGCGTGACCGGCCCCGACGGCACGGGCACGAGCGCGACCGACTTCGTGTCCGGGTCGGGTCGCGTGGTGCTGCGGGCGCAGGACTGGATGATCGAACGTGCGCATGCGCTGCACGGCCTTCCGCTTGACGGACCCCTCACCGTCACATGGGACACGCGGTATCTCTGCGACGACACGGTGCGCGTGCCCACATCGGGTGGGGACACGCTGATCCGTACGCTGGTCACGGGGCTGGATGGCGGCGATGCGACCATCACGCTGCGGCCCGGCCCCGACGGCCTGCTGCCGATCGACCATTTCCTGGTGACCCCCGCGCGATTGCCGCGTCCGGCGCCGTGACCGACCCGGCGCGGTCGCACGGCCCCGCGCGGATGGGAGCGATGCGTGCGGCGTGGACGGTCGGGCCCCAGGCGCCAGAGCGGTGCAGCCGCTCGACTTGCGGCCTGGCGTCACCTAGCCCTGTGGCATGATCGTCCTGCCTGCCTTTCCCGACGGCGACCGCGTGTCCAGCCTGTGCGTGCTGGATTTCGGGCTGTTCCGGGTCTGGGGGCGCGATGGCACCGGAGAGCGGGTGATCGGCATTCCGGGCTATCTGGTGACGACCGTGCAGGGGCGGCATGTGCTGATCGATACCGGGTTCCCGCCGGAGTATGCCGTGGACCCCGCCGCGGCCGTGGCGCGCGACGGGTTGGGCGGGTTCGGGCGGGTCGAGCGGCTGACGCCGGACAACCTGCCCGGGGGCCAGCTGGCGCGGCTGGGGCTGACGGTTGGCGACATCGACGCGGTTGTGCTGACCCATTCCGATGTCGATCACTGGGGATCGGTGCATCGGTTCGACCGCGCGCCGGTGGTGGTCGCCGCCGCCGACCGTGCCCTGCCCCATCCGCGCCATGCGGGGGCCGCCGGACCGCAACGGCCGTGGCCCGACCTGGACTGGCGCCCGGTGGAGGGCGACGCGGACCTGCTGGCGGGGTTCACGATCCTGTCCACACCCGGACATGCGCCGGGGCACCTGTCGGTGATGCTCGACCTGCCCGACGCGGGGTGCGTGATCCTGACCGCCGATGCGGTGTCGCGCCCGGCCGAGATCGCGGAAGGCTTTGCCACCGCCTGGGACCCGGCGCTGGCCGCGGCGAGTGCCGCGCGGCTGATGGACCTGGCGCGCGACCGGGGCGCGGCCGTAGTCTGGGGGCATTGTCCCGACCAGTGGCCGCGCCTGCCCAGAGCGCCGCAGGCGTGGCGCCCGGACAGCCCGTCACCGCCCGGCTGAATGCCGCTGATTCTGTGTCCGGCCGCCCGGATGCTGCGTTGCGGCATCACTGCCGCGGCGGCATCCGGTCGCATACCGGGCCCGCCCCCGGCAGCCCTGTCACAGGGCCAGAAAAACAAGGGGCCACGGACCCGAAATGACCGCCGCCAACACGGTTGCGGGGGTGCGGCACCTCTGCTAGACGGACCGCGGTTTCGCCGGGCCGCCCGCAAGGGTGGCAGCGGATGGGCCTCGCCCTGATCGGTCCCCGCGGCCGGGCAGCCAGCGCAATGACAATGATGGGGTGGACGTGTCCGAACCTGTGTCGATCTCGACGGGGATCGCCGCGCGCTATGCGACGGCGCTGTTCGAACTGGCCCGCGACGGCGGGACGCTTGCCGCGCTGGAGGCCGATACGGCCGCCCTGGGCGGGGCGCTTGCGGAAAGCGCCGACCTGCGCGCGATGATCGGATCGCCGATCTATGCCCGGGACGTGCAGGAAGCCGCCATTGCCGCGGTGGCCGCGAAGATGGGCCTGTCGGACCTGACCGCGAACACCCTGCGCCTGATGGCGGGCAACCGCCGCCTGTTCGCCCTGCCCCAGCTGGTCACCCGGCTGGCCGCGATGATCGCCGACCACAAGGGCGAGATCACGGCCGAGGTCACCGCGGCCAAGGCGCTGACCAAGGCGCAGGCCGACAAGCTGGCCGCCACGCTGAAGGCGAGCACCGGCCGGGATGTGAAACTGAATGTCACCGTCGATGCGGCCCTGATCGGGGGTCTTGTCGTCAAGGTCGGCTCGAAGATGATCGACACGTCGATCCGCACGAAGCTTGGCCGGTTGCAGAACACCATGAAAGAGGTCGGATGATGGGTATCCAGGCTGCCGAGATCTCCGCGATCCTGAAAGAGCAGATCAAGAACTTCGGCCAGGAGGCGGAAGTTGCCGAGGTTGGCCGGGTGCTGTCGGTGGGCGACGGGATCGCCCGCGTGTACGGCCTGGACAACGTGCAGGCCGGCGAGATGGTGGAATTCCCCGGCGGCATCCGGGGCATGGCGCTGAACCTGGAAACCGACAACGTCGGGATCGTGATCTTCGGGTCCGACCGGGACATCAAGGAAGGCGACACCGTCAAGCGCACCCAGTCCATCGTGGACGTGCCGGTGGGTGATGCACTTCTGGGCCGGGTCGTGGACGGTCTGGGCAACCCGATCGACGGCAAGGGCGAGATCAGGACGACGGAGCGGCGCGTGGCCGACGTGAAGGCGCCCGGGATCATCCCGCGCAAGTCGGTGCACGAGCCGATGGCGACGGGCATCAAGTCGATTGACGCGATGACGCCCATCGGGCGCGGCCAGCGCGAGCTGATCATCGGCGACCGCCAGACCGGCAAGACGGCCGTGGCGCTCGACACGATCCTGAACCAGAAGGTCTACAACGACGCGGCGGGTTCGGACGAGAGCAAGAAGCTCTACTGCATCTACGTCGCGGTCGGGCAGAAGCGGTCCACCGTCGCGCAGCTGGTCAAGAAGCTCGAGGAATCGGGCGCGATGGCCTACACGACCATCGTCGCCGCCACCGCGTCGGACCCCGCGCCGATGCAGTACCTGGCACCCTATTCGGCGACCGCGATGGCCGAATACTACCGCGACAACGGCCGCCATGCCGTGATCATCTATGACGACCTGTCCAAGCAGGCCGTCGCGTACCGCCAGATGTCGCTGCTTCTGCGTCGCCCGCCGGGCCGCGAGGCGTATCCGGGCGACGTGTTCTACCTGCACTCGCGCCTGCTGGAACGCTCGGCGAAGCTGAACGGCGACTTCGGGTCGGGGTCGCTGACGGCGCTGCCGGTGGTGGAAACGCAGGCGGGCGACATCTCGGCCTACATCCCGACGAACGTGATCTCGATCACCGACGGGCAGATCTTCCTGGAGAGCGAGCTGTTCTACCAGGGCATCCGCCCGGCCGTGAACACCGGTCTGTCGGTGTCGCGCGTGGGCTCGGCCGCGCAGACCAGCGCGATGAAGTCGGTCGCGGGCCCGGTGAAGCTGGAACTGGCGCAGTACCGCGAGATGGCGGCGTTCGCGCAGTTCGGGTCGGACCTGGATGCGGCGACGCAGCGCCTGCTCAACCGGGGCGCGCGCCTGACGGAGCTGATGAAGCAGCCGCAGTACGCGCCGCTGACCAACGCGGAAATCGTCTGCGTGATCTTCGCGGGCACCAAGGGCTACCTCGACAAGGTGCCGGTCAAGCAGGTGGGGCGTTGGGAGGCGGGGTTGCTCGCCTATCTGCGCGGCCAGCGGCGCGATCTGCTGGACGACATCACCAAGAACGACCGCAAGGTGGCGGGCGATCTGGACAAGGCGATCCGCGCGGCGCTCGACGACTACGCCGCGACGTTCGCCTGATCGCGGAGCATAAGGCATGCCCAGCCTCAAGGACCTGAAGAACCGGATCAATTCGGTCAAGTCCACGCGCAAGATCACCAAGGCCATGCAGATGGTCGCGGCAGCGAAACTGCGCCGCGCGCAGGACGCGGCCGAAGCGGCCCGGCCCTATACCGAACGCTTCACGGCGGTCGTGGCGGGGCTGGCGGCGGGCCAGAAGGGGGCCGACGGCGCGCCCCGGCTTCTGGCCGGGACCGGGTCGGACAAGGTTCATCTTCTTGTGGTGATGACCTCCGAACGCGGGCTGTGCGGCGGCTTCAACTCGACCATCGTGCGGCTGGCCAAGGCCCGCGCGACCGAGCTTCAGGCCAAGGGGCACACGGTCAAGATCCTGACCGTGGGCAAGAAGGGCCGCGAGCAGCTGAAGCGTGACTGGTCGGCGCAGATGGTCGGCCATGTGGACCTGTCCGAGGTCAAGAAGCTGGGCTATGACGTCGCGCGGAAGATTGCCGCCGACGTTCTGGCGCGCTTCGATGCGGGCGAGTTCGATGTCGCGACCATCTTCTTCAACCGCTTCCAGTCGGTGATCAGCCAAGTCCCGACCGCCACGCAGGTGATCCCGGCGGTATTCGAGAGCGGCGGCACGGCCAGCGCGCAGTACGACTACGAGCCGTCCGAGGAAGCGATCCTGGCGGACCTTCTGCCGCGCAACGTGGCGACGCAGATCTTCGCGGCACTTCTGGAGAACGCGGCCAGCGAACAGGGCGCCCGGATGAGCGCCATGGACAACGCCACCCGCAACGCGGGTGACATGATCAACCGCCTGACGATCCAGTACAACCGGTCGCGGCAGGCGTCGATCACCAAGGAACTCATCGAGATCATTTCGGGCGCCGAGGCGCTCTGACGGAACCGGAGAACAACGACAATGGCGAAAGCAAACGGCAAGGTCACCCAGGTCATCGGCGCCGTCGTGGACGTGCAGTTCGACGGCCACCTGCCCGCGATCCTGAACGCGCTGGAAACCCAGAACCAGGGCAAGCGGCTGGTTCTGGAAGTGGCGCAGCACCTGGGCGAGAACACGGTGCGCTGCATCGCCATGGACGCGACCGAGGGGCTGGTGCGCGGACAGGCGGTGGCCGACATGGGCGGGCCGATCAGCGTGCCCGTGGGCAACGGGACGCTTGGCCGCATCCTGAACGTCGTGGGCGAACCCATTGACGAGAAAGGCCCCGTGGCCGCGACGGAAACCCGCGCGATCCACCAGCCCGCCCCGGATTTCGCGGCGCAGGCGACGGAAAGCCTCGTGCTGGAGACGGGGATCAAGGTCATCGACCTGCTGGCGCCCTATGCCAAGGGCGGCAAGATCGGCCTGTTCGGTGGTGCCGGTGTGGGCAAGACCGTGCTGATCCAGGAGCTGATCAACAACATCGCCAAGGTGCACTCGGGCTACTCGGTGTTCGCGGGCGTGGGCGAGCGCACCCGCGAGGGGAACGACCTCTACCACGAGTTCATCGAGTCGGGCGTCATCAACATCGATGACCTGGAGAAGTCCAAGGTGGCGCTGGTGTACGGTCAGATGAACGAGCCGCCGGGCGCGCGCGCCCGCGTGGCGCTGACCGGGCTGACGCTGGCGGAACAGTTCCGCGACCAGTCGGGCACGGACGTGCTGTTCTTCGTGGACAACATCTTCCGCTTCACGCAGGCGGGGTCCGAAGTGTCCGCGCTTCTGGGCCGCATCCCGTCGGCCGTGGGTTACCAGCCGACGCTCGCCACCGACATGGGTGCGCTGCAGGAACGCATCACGTCCACCCGCTCGGGGTCCATCACGTCGGTGCAGGCGATCTACGTGCCGGCCGACGACCTGACCGACCCCGCGCCTGCGACGTCGTTCGCGCACCTGGACGCGACGACCGTGCTGTCGCGCGCGATTTCCGAACTCGGCATCTATCCGGCGGTGGACCCGCTCGACTCGACATCGCGGATCCTCGACCCCGGTGTGGTGGGCGAGGAGCATTACAATGTGGCGCGGTCGGTGCAGGGCATCCTGCAGCGCTACAAGTCGCTGCAGGACATCATCGCGATCCTGGGGATGGACGAACTGTCGGAAGAGGACAAGCTGACCGTGGCGCGGGCGCGGAAGATCCAGCGCTTCCTGTCGCAGCCCTTCGACGTGGCGCAGGTGTTCACCGGGTCGCCGGGCGTGCAGGTGCCGCTCGAGGAAACCGTGCGGTCGTTCAAGGCCGTGGTGGCGGGCGAGTACGACCACCTGCCCGAGGCCGCGTTCTACATGGTGGGCGGCATCGACGAGGTGATCAAGAAGGCCCAGCGTCTGGCCGCGGAAGCGGCGTAAGGGGGCGAGATGGCCGACCTGATGCAGTTCGACCTGGTGTCGCCGGAACGGCGCCTGGCGTCCGTCAAGGCGCGCGAGGTGCAGATCCCCGGCGCCGATGGTGACCTGACGGCGATGGCGCTGCATGCGCCGACGATCACCACGCTGCGGCCGGGCATCCTGCGGGTGGTGGCCGACGGCGGCACGACCGACTACGCGGTGACCGGGGGCTTTGCCGAGATCACGCCCGAGGGGACCAGCGTGCTGGCCGAGCGCGCGATCCCGGTGGCCGACCTGACGGCGGCGATGGTGGACGAACTGGTGGCCGAGGCCGAAAAGGCCGCAGAGGGCGCCAGCGCCGACACCAAGTACGCCGCCGCGAAGCTGGTCAACGACACCAAGGCCCTGCGCGCCGCTCTGCGCTAGACAGACCGGCACACGCGGCGCACATGGCCCCCGGCGACGGGGGCCTTTTCATTTGGGTCGCCCTGCGCGCCGCCGCGGCTTGACAGAATCCCCGCCCTGAAACCGAATGACCTCGGGTGGTTTCTGGTGGGGGACGATTGCAATGGAGAGGTTTCGTCGGGGCGTGTCGTGGTGTGCTGTCCTGGCCTGCACCCTTCCCGGGCTTGCCACGGCGCAGGTGGTGCTTGACGGCGGCGGTGTCACCCTGCGTGCACCGGCTGCCCTCGATTGCGCGGCATTGCCGGTGATCGCGGTCGAGGGCGCCATTGCCGCGGCGCTGGCCGGAGACCGGGCGCCGCTGGCGGACGTTGTGGCGCGCATGTCGCTGGGGATCGCCTCTGCCTGCCCCACGGCCGAGGCGCTGCGCTTCGAAGGCACCGACCGCGACGTGACCATCAGCTTCCGCACGGAAAAGGCGCAGGGATGGCGGATGCCGGGCGCGGCCGTGCCCCCCCCCGCCACTGCCCAACCTGATGCCGCGGGCGCATCGTCTCCGGCCCCCCAGCCTGCTGCCCCCGCTGCCACCGCCGCCTTGCCGACTCCCGCGCCGGAACCGCCAATTCCACCTGGCCTGGCGTTTGCCGATCTCGCCAACTTCTATGGCCCCATCCCGGCGGTGAACGGCCACTTTTCCGTAAGCGCCAGCGAGGCGACCGAGGCCTGGGCGCGGGTGTTCGCGGCGCGGGCCTATGCCGTGCGGCCTGAAATCCTGAACGACGACGAGCTGGCCTTCCTGCTGGCGGCCCACATGCTGACGGCGCCCGAGTTCGACCAGTTCCTGGGGCCGGTGGCCGAGCAGATCCGGTCGCAGCGCGACCTGCGCTACCTGTCGTCGGCCTACCAGGGCATCAGCGTGTTCGACCGGCGCGACCTGGGCAACCGCATTCGCACGCAGTTGAAGCCCTACCTGGACCAGCGGCGCCAGACCGGGCCGATCCCCGTGGTCGGCGTCCTGCCGGTCTATCTGGGCGAGTACGACTTTGCCACGGGCAGCTTCCCTATCACCCGCACCCAGGACAACACCGGCGGGCAGCAGCTTGGGTGGATGAACTACATGCTGGGATCTCCCCTGCACGCCGTGGTGTTTCCCGAACGGCTGCAGACGTCAGAGGCCGAGGCGCGCCAGCTGGATACGTTCCTGCGCGAGCGCAACGACACGACCCTGTATCTGGGCGTTTTCGTGACGCTTGATCCGCGCGCGCCCGCGGTGATCAGCCCGCAGATGCGCGACGCAAGCCTGCCCCCTGGAACGGTGACCTCGGTCGTACTCTACGCCGATCAGGCGCTGACCCAGCCGATCTTCGACTACACCGCGACCCTGGCCGAGGCGAACGCAACGGCAGCAGCACTGGCGCAGGAACTGGCGCGCCCGATGACGTCGGCCGAGGGGCTGCTGGCTGCCATCGCGGCGAAGAACGGGACGACGGCCGCGCTGCCGGGCCTGATCGAAAGCGTGTACCTGACCTCGCCCGAGGACAGGGCACTGCATGGTCCCCGGCTGGCCGCGGCACTGGCTGCGCCGCCGCCCGAGCGCATATACCTGCGGATGCGGGCAGACCTGATGATGACGGGCGGCGCGGGGTCTGATGTGGACATGCGCACCTACGGGGCCGACCGGATCAACTTTGCCACGCTGCAGGGCCAGCCGGTCGGTGGCAACGTCGAGGTGACCCCCCTGCCCGCAGCGCGCGACTTCATCGACGATGTGACGTTCCAGGCGATGCGCCAGCGCGGTCAGACACGGGTGGAGTTCCTGGTGGATGCGGTGCTGGACAGCGGCAGTCTGGCCGGTGGGCCGGGTCGGCTTGACCTGCGCGCGATCCTGCGGCCGCAGCGCGTGACCGTCGTATCCGGCGATCCGCAGACGCGAACCGCCGACCGGCGCCTGCTGGCTGTGATCGACATGCCCGCGGGCCCGGCGCTGCCGACCGCCGTGGTGCCTGCCGTTGTCGTCACGCCGCAGGGCAACTGACGCCCTACCCCCGCGAATACATCCCCTCGTAGATCGGCCACAGCACCTCGCTGTCGAATAACGACGAGACCGACGTACCGTTCCAGATGTTCAGGATCGCCTGCGCGAACAGGGGCGCGGTGGGCACGACGCGGATGTTCGG